>JAJYGM010000513.1 GCA_021785095.1 Actinomycetes bacterium | reverse complement strand
GCGAGCCGTGGGGACCGATGTTCGAACCGCTTCGCGATCCCGAGTGCTTGGCGCAGGTTGTCGTCGATCACTGCACGGTGTCTCGGTCGGACGGCGCCGATCTTGTCCTGCTCGTCTTGCACGGCGGCTTCGAAGCCGCGGCGGCACCAACCCGCCGGCACTCCGCGTAGACCGCCGCAATGATGAGGTGTGCTCCGCTTGTCGCCCGAGGTCACCTGGCGAGCGCCCAAAGCCCTCAGCCGGCTCACCCCGCTCATATACGAAGACCTGTCAAGCTCGCATCGGGTTCGCTCCGACTCCGTTCCACAGCGTCTGCGCCATGCGGGTCAGTGAGACCATGAAGACGCGGATCCGCGTGGCCGGCAACGGAGGCATGATGGCTGGCCCGACGTTCTCCCTGGTAGAGAACCGGAATTCCTTCGTCACCCAAGGAGCTTCTTGGCGATCACCACGCGCTGGATCTGGTTGGTCCCCTCGTAGATCTGGGTGATCTTGGCGTCCCGCATGAAGCGCTCGACCGGGGAGTCCTTCGTATAGCCGTAGCCGCCGAGGAGCTGGACGGCGTCCGTCGTCACGGACATCGCCGTGTCCGAGGCGAAGCACTTGGCCATCGCGCCCAGCATGCCGAGGTCCCCGGTCGGGTCGTTGTCGGCGAGCGAGCATGCCCGGTAGACGAGGGTCCGCGCGGCCTCGGTCCGCATCGCCATCTCGGCGACCATGAAGCGGAGCGCCTGGAGATCGGCGATCGGCCCCCCGAACGCGTGGCGCTCTTTCATGTAGGCGACCGCGTGGTCGATGGCGCCCTGCGCGATGCCGACGGCCTGGGCACCGATCGTGGGACGGCTCCTGTCCATCGTGTGCATGGCGATCTGGAAGCCGCGGCCTTCCTCCCCGACGAGGTTCTCCGCAGGGACGCGCACCTCGTCAAGGATCACCTCGCCCGTCGGGCTCCCCCGCAGGCCGAGCTTGTCCTCGAGCTTCCCGACCTTGACGCCCCAGCCCGCCTCCACGACGAAGCAGGAGATGCCGCGATGTCCGGCGTCGGGATCGGTCTTGGCGAAGACCGTGTACGTGTCCGAGATGCCTGCGCTCGTGATCCAGTGCTTGCGGCCCGTGATCACATAGCTGTGGCCGTCCCGGACGGCCCGGGCGGACATCGCTGCGACGTCGCTGCCGGCGTCGGCTTCCGAGAGGCAGTAGCTCGCTTGGGTCTCGCCGGAAGCGACACGGGGCAGGTACTTGCGCTTGAGCTCCTCCGAGCCCCAGTTGATCACCGGGAGCATGCCGAGCTTGGAGATGAGCAGCGTCACCGACGTCGACGCGCAGACCCTGGCCACCTCTTCGGCCATGATCGCCTGGGTCACCGTGTCGGCACCTGCGCCCCCATACTCGGCAGGGATGCCGAGGGAAGGAAGCTCGAGCTCTCGGCACGCGTCGAAGGACTTCCACGGAAACGTCGCCGTGCGGTCGGCCTCGGCGGCGTTGGGCGCGATGCGCTCCTCGCAGAACCTGCGCATCGTCTCACGGAACTCGCGCTGGACGTCGGTGAGCACGAAAGTCATGGCCCGACGAGCGCGTGCCACTCCTCCCGCCGGGCCGCGATCTCCGAGGCCGAGAGGCCGAGGACGCCATCGGGGATCCGGTCGATGAGGGCACGCTGCACCGGGTAGTCGTGCGCGGCGGAGGAGAAGGCCAGGCGCCTCACCTCGAGGATCCCCTGCGGGGGGTCGTCGTCAAGGAAACCCCACACCGCCCACGCGGCCTCGACGTCGTACACGGTCGGCGCACGCCCGAAGAGCGCGCTCCGATACACGGCGATGAGCGCGCTGCCCACGATCACGTCCTCTTCGGACTCCCCGGGCGCAAGCCGCAATCGGTCGGCGAAGCGCCGGGCCAACGCCATCGCGTACCCCTGGTCCGGGCCAGGTTGCCCGCGGTTCCTCCCGCCGGTGCGGACCGGGTAGCGGAGCTCTGCCGGCCGGTGCGGAATCCACCGGCGCGGCTCTGCCAAGCTGAGCGCCGGACGCACCTGGTCGGCCTCGGAGATGGGGACGAAGCTCGGCTGGGTCATGGCGCCCAGAGGTTACCTCGGCCGGCTCAGCCGACGGGGTGGAGCCAGTCCTTGTATTGGTCCAGCTGGCCGCGCACCGTCGAGAAGAAGGCCCGCTGGAGCTCGATGGTGATCGGCCCTACAGCACCCGAGCCCACGGTGCGGTCGTCGACGGCGCGGATCGGGGTCAGCTCCGCGGCCGTCCCGGTGAGGAACGCCTCGTCCGCCAGGTAGAGATCCGTGCGGACGAGCACCTCGTGGCGGACCTCGATCCCCATGTCCCGAGCGAGCACCTCGACGGTGTCCTGGGTGATCCCGTCGAGCGCCCCCGCGTCGGACGTGGGTGGCGTGAGGAGCACCCCGTCACGCACGATGAAGATGTTCTCCCCGGTGCACTCGCTCACCCGGCCGTCCGGGGTCAGCAGCACGGCTTCGTCGTAGCCGGCCCTCAAGGCCTCCACCTTGGCGAGCGACGAGTTCACGTACATGCCGACGCCCTTGGCAGCCGTGGGGACAGCGTTCGGGTCGTGCCGGCGCCACGAGCTGATCTTCACCGACACCCCTCGCTCGAGCGCCTCCTCGCCGAGGTACGTGCCCCACGGCCACGTGGCGATCGAGACGTTGACCGGAGAGGGCAGCGGGTTCAGCCCCATCTCGCCGTAGCCGAGATAGACCAGCGGGCGGATGTAGCAGCCGTCGCTCAACTCGTTCGCCCGCACCACCTGCACGGTCGCGTCGATGAGCTGGTCCACGGTGAACGGGACGTCGATCATCATGATGTGCGCCGACGCAACGAGCCTGCGGATGTGGTCGACAAGGCGGAAGACGGCCACGCCCTGGGAGGTCGGGTAGGCGCGGATGCCCTCGAACACCCCCGAGCCGTAGTGCAGCGTGTGCGAGAGCACGTGGACCTTGGCGTCCGCCCAGTCGACGAGCTCGCCGTCCATCCAGATCTTCTTCGTAGGGGTGATCGGCACCGTTACAGCCTTTCTGCGATCGCGTCGCCGATGGCGGCGGTAGTCGAGGGGATCGAAGCATGGCTACCGAGAGCAGGTCCGGCTTGCAACGGCGCGGCGGCCAACACGAAGCTCTGCACGGCCCTGTGGATCCGCCGGGCGGCTTCCGTCTCACCGAGGTGCTCGAGCATGAGCGCGGCAGAGGCGATCGCCGCCGTCGGGTTCGCACTACCGGTGCCTGCGATGTCGTGCGCGGCGCCATGCACCGGCTCGAACATGGAGACCGAGCCGGGGTGGAGGTTGGCGGACTCGGCGAAGCCGATGCCGCCGCAGAGTGC
>JAJYGM010000676.1 GCA_021785095.1 Actinomycetes bacterium | reverse complement strand
GGCCCGCTGCACGAACGAAGGCGCCTACGCCTGGACGAAGCTGGCCAAGGGGGTGATCGGCACCGACTCGGTCGACGCGCAGCTGGCGGACGGCCTCCCAGGGGAGGTCGTGCTGTCGTTGCCCCGCGCGTCGATCGACGAGGCGTGCAGCGCGCGCGCGGTGCTGGTGCTCTCCGGGGACGTGCGCGAGGAGCTGCCCGTGCTGTTCCTGCGGCTTCGTGCTGCGGCGCTCGAGGGCGGCACCAGCATCGTCGAGGTGTCGGCGACCGAAACCTCGATCACCCGCTACGCGGCGGTCTCGCTTCGCGCCCGCCCAGGTGACGTGCTCGCCCTCGCCGAGGCCCTGTCGCCGGCGGGCGCCGGAACGCCGGCGCCCGCGCACCCCCAAGGCACGCTCGTGGGCGCCGAGGAGCTGGCGCGTGCCCGTGCCCTCGTGGCAGGCCCCGAGGGAGACGGCTCCGGCGTCGTCGTCGTGCTCGGGCGGCCCTCGCTCGCAGAGCAGGGTGAGGTCGTGGCGGCCGCGGCCCGGCGCATCGCCGAGGCGCTGCCGGCCGTCCGGTTCCTGCCGGCGCTTCGGCGCGGCAACGTGATCGGCGCCCTGGAGCTCGGGATGGGACCAGGGCTCCTCCCCGGGCGGGTGTCCCTCGACGCCGGGCGCGACTGGTTCGCCGCAGCCTGGGGCGCGGTGCCCGAGGCGCGAGGGCTGGACACGAGCGGCATCCTGCGGTCGATCGCAGATCCGGGCAGCTCCCAGCGCAGCAGGGCCCTCCTCGTGGTGGGCGCGGACCTGCCAGGGGACTTCGTGGACGCCGAGCTCGCACGCCGTGCCCTGGACGCGGCGGACTTCGTCGTCGCCGTCTGCGGGCATCGTGGTGGCGCCACCGACTCGGCAGACGTCGTCCTCCCTGCGGCAGTCGAGCACGAGCGCCCGGGAACCACGACGAGCGTGGAAGGCCGGCTGAGCCGGATCGGTCACAAGGTCGTGCCGCCTGGGCAGGCGTGGCCGGACTGGATGATCGCCGCCGAGCTCGCCGCGGAGCTGGGGGCCAACCTCGGGTTCTCCTCGACCGACGAGGTGTGGGACGAGATCGAGCGGCTGGCGCCGGTGTTCGCCGGCGTGACCAGTGAGGTCCTGGCCGCCCCTTCCGCCCATGATGGCGTGCTCGTGCCCTTGCGCCGCGGCGCGGCGCGGCGCAAGGTGCTGCCGGTCGACCCGATCACCACTCCGGGCGTCGAGTCCGTAGAGCGGCAGGGTGCGCCCCCCCGGGTGGGGCTCGCCGAGCCGCCCGGCGCCGAGGACGTCTTGCAAGAGCGCCGGACGCGGCTGGAGGGTGCGGGCGGCAGCGAGCCTGTCGCCTCCCCCGCGCCGGGCGCGGGGCTCGATGAAGCGGCCGCCGCGCTCGGGACCCCGCACGTCGCCCCGGCGGATCGCTATTCGATGCGGCTGGTTTCGGCGCGTCGCCTGTACGACTCGGGATCGGCGGTGGCCCACTCCCCGTCCCTCGTGCCGCTCGTCGGCCACGCGACTGCGCGCGCACACCCGCACGATCTCGATCAGCTCGGGGTGCACAGCGGCGACGAGGTGACGGTGCGCGCGGCGCACGGGGCGCTGGCGCTGCGATGCGAGCAGGATCCACGCGTGCCCCGAGGCGTGGTCGCGATCGACTTCAACCTCGCTGCTCCGCGAGCCGGGGCCCCGAACGCCGCGGCGGCGCTCATCGACGCCGGCGAGCCCGTCGTCGACGTCCGGCTGGAGTCGGTCCTGTGACACCGGTTCGGGCCGTGCACCTCCCCTCTGCGATGCTCGCGGTGGCGCACGCCCTCACCACGCACGGCGACCCGCTCTTCTTCCACGGGGTGGGCTTGTTCGTCTGGGTCGTCGTGGCGATCAAAGTGATCGTCGCCTTCGCCGTGCTGCTCGTCTCGGTCATGCTCATGATCTGGTTCGAGCGCAAGCTGATCTCGGACATGCAGAGCCGGATCGGGCCCAACCGCGCGGGGCCGTGGGGCCTCCTCCAGACCCTTGCCGACGGCACGAAGCTCTTCTTCAAGGAGGACCTGCTCCCCGCGCAGGCCGATCGCGTGGTCTTCCGCCTCGCGCCCTACCTCTCGCTCGTCCCCGCGCTGCTCATCTTCACGGTCGTGCCGGTCGGCGGCTTCCTGACGATCGCCGGGCACCGCTTCGAGCTGCAGGTGGCCGACCCCACCATCGGGATCCTGGTCGTGCTCGCGATGTCCTCGATCGCCGTCTACGGCGTGATGCTCGCCGGCTGGTCGTCTGGCTCCAAGTACCCGCTCCTCGGCTCGGTCCGCGCCTCCGCGCAGATGATCTCCTACGAGGCCGCGCTCGGCATCACGATCGTGACCGTGGTGCTCGTGACCGGGTCGCTGTCCACCCGGGCGATCGTGCAGTCGCAGGCGCCGGCCTTCTGGGACTGGAACCTGATCCGCCTGGGCATCGTCCCGTTCGTCCTTTTCCTCACCGCGATCACCGCGGAGCTCTCCCGCCCGCCCTTCGACCTCACCGAGGCCGAGCAGGAGCTCGTCGGCGGCTTCCATACCGAGTACTCGTCCATCCGGTTCGCGTTGTTCTTCCTCGCAGAGTTCATGAACGTGATCACGATGTCAGCGGTCGTGGTCACCCTCTTCCTCGGCGGCCCGGATGGGCCGGTGCCGCACCTTCCGACCTTCGACGTCTGGTTCCCTTCGGTCTGGTTCGTCGCCAAGGTCTTCTTGTTCCTCTTCCTCTACGTCTGGTTGCGCGCGGCGCTCCCGAGACTCCGCTACGACCAGCTCATGTCGCTCGGGTGGAAGTACCTGATCCCGCTCAGCCTCGTCTGGATGCTCGCGGTTGCGGGCTTCCTCGTGGCCGGCTGGTGGGGAGCAGGCGTCATCGTCGGCGCGCTCTGCGTCGTCGGGCTGCTCGCGCGGGCGTTCTCGATCGGCAGGCGGCGCGGTGATCGGCAGCCGCTGCTCGAGCTCGTCGGCGCGCGTGCGACGTCGCGCGAACCCGGCATGGGCGGCGGAGGGGTGAGCTGAGTGGGCGTCCTCTCCGACATTCGCGACGAGCTCAAGTTCTTCGGAGGGTTCAAGCTGACCTTCGAGCACCTGACCCGCCCTCGGGTCACCCGCCAGTACCCCGACGAGAAGCAGCCGAAGCAGCCGCGAAAGCACGGCCGCCACGTGCTGAACCGCTATGAGGACGGCATGGAGAAGTGCATCGGCTGCGAGCTGTGCGCCGGGGTGTGCCCTGCGGACTGCATCTACGTCCGCGGCCTCGACAACCCTCCTGACCACCCCGTGTCCCCGGGCGAGCGCTACGGGTACGTCTACGAGATCAACTAC
>JAJYGM010000803.1 GCA_021785095.1 Actinomycetes bacterium | reverse complement strand
CCTGGTGTGCGACGCCGCAGTGTCCACGGAGTCGTTCAGCCCGGACGGCACCGCGGTGCCCGAGGGCCGTACCCGCCACGTCCCTGACTCGCTGCGCCGCGCCGTCCTCACGCGAGACGGCGGGTGCCGTTGGCCAGGCTGCGGTCGGCGCCGCTACGTGGACATCCATCACGTCGTGTACGTCTCGCAGGGCGGGCGAACCCGCCTCGGCAATCTCGCCACGCTGTGCCGGGCCCACCACCGCATGGTCCACGAGGGCGGGTACCGCCTGGAGATGGACACGCACGCCCGGGTAACGGTCACGACCCCGGGCGGAGTGCCGCTTCCTCAGCGCACGACCCTCCCTGGGGGTGACGACGTCGATCTCGTCGCGCTCCACGAACGTGCGGGGCTCTCCTTGGACGATCACACGATGCCTGTCGGCGGCGAGCGCTACGACCTCGGCCTCACGATCGACGCGCTGCTCGGGGCCCAGCGTCGAAGAGGTCCGGGGGCAGAGCCGCCGGGCGGTGACTCTCGTGGGCTTCGTAGCCCGACCACCAGCGTGCCGAGTCATGCGGGGTAGGGAGGCCGAGCTCCTTGCGCTCGGCGAGCGCGTCGCGCACGACCCGCTTCAGTTGCGTGAGCGCCGCGAGGTCGCCGGTCGTCCCGCCAGCGTGCCGCCACATCTCCTCCTCGCGATGCCATGCCTGGGTCCGTGCGACCGCGATCGCATCGGTCGCCTCGGCGGCGCGGCGTCGCTGAGTCGTTCCGATGTCCGCGTGCGTGTCGGCCGCGCGCATCCAGCCGTAGTCCATGTCGAGCAGCATCAGCCCACGTGCGACGTCGAAAGGTCCCACGACGTCGACCACGGGGTCGATGACCGTGAGCTTCGTCCCGGCGGGGAGGCTCGGCGCCAGGTTGGCCCGCTGCCGCTCCGCGAACGAGATGGCGCCGACCGCACGCAGGAAGACCGCAGGGGCGCTTGCACGCGCGTAGTCGTGGTGGTCGGGCGGCGGGTCGAGCGGCACGGCGAGGATCGCGAAGATGCGTGTCGCTCCCAGGGCCGCGGCAGCCGCCACGGGGATGTTGTCCACGAGCCCGCCGTCTACGTACGCGTCATCCGCGAGCGCACGCGGGGGGAAGATCATCGGCACGCTCGCCGATGCGACGACCCCGTCGATGAGGTCGACCGGCCCGCACGAAGCCCCCGGCAGGGGGGTGAGGGCGTCCCCCGCCACGATGGTGCCGTCCTCGGTGACGTAGCGGAGCGCGCCTGCGCCGAGCGCGACGACCGCCAGGCGGAGGTCGAGGCCGGGCCGGGCCACGAGCATCGGGTCGATGGGCGCGACCCCGCGGCCGCCTCGGCGGAGCCGTTCGGCGAGCGGATCGAGCGTGAGGAGCGACCCGGTCCCCTCCCGCAACCGTCGGCGGGCGCGTTCGAGGCTCGGGAGGGCGCGGACGACCTGGGCGAGGAGCCTGAGCGGGCGACCGACCGGCGCGGGCTCCCGCCAAGGCGCCGTCCCGGGCACTGGCGGGCGCGTGCGCTCGACGACCCAATGATCGATGGTGCGTCCGAAGAGGGTCCCGTCGAGCGCTGCGATCCAGGGCTGCTTGCCGAAGAGCAGGTCGGCCTTGGTCATCGCCAGCAGGTCGTCGTGGAGCTCGCGGGAGCGCTCGACGAGCTCCGCTCGGGTGCGCGCCTGTGCGAGGACAGCGGCGCACACCGCTCCGGCAGAGGTGGCGGTGATCACGCCGGGGACGATGCCCTCCTCCTCGACCAGATAGGAGACGGCGCCTGCCTCGAAGGCCCCCTTCGTGCCGCCACCCGCGAGCACGAACGCGGTCTTGCCGTGAGGCTCCACGGAAGGCCATTCTTGCCCGCCCCGGGTGGTCGCGGGCAAGACCGGGGCAAGCCCGCGCGCGGTCAGCCCCCGCTCACCGCGGTCACCACTTCGACGTTGGCACCTTCTCCGACGACGACCTCGTCCCACGACGACCTGGGAACCACCTCCCGGTCCAGCGCGACGGCGACGCCTCGAGGGCTCCGGGTGAGCCCCCGCACGAGAGCGGCGACCGTCGTACCGGGCGCGACCTGCTGCGGCTGCCCGTTCACGATCACCGCCACCTCGTCGTCGCTCATCGACCGCTCCCGGTCCGTGCCGCGGGGAGGTGGCGGTCCACCGGGTACGCGTCGAGCGGCGGCGGGACGTCGCCCGTCGTGAGGTACGTGGCGATGGCGTCGGCGGTGAGGGGGGCGAGCAGGAAGCCGTTCCGGTAGTGGCCCGTCGCGACGGCGAGGCGCGGCACCGAGGTGGGGCCGACGAAGGGCGCGTTGTCCGGCGAGCCGGGGCGGAGCCCAGCGGCGCACTCGAGGTACTCCCACTCGTCCACGGTGGGGACGAGCAGGCGCGCGTCGTCGAGCAGCGTATGGACCGCGCCGGCCTGCACCGTCGTGTCGTAGCCGCGCTCTTCTGCGGTCGCGCCGACCACGACCGAGCCGTCGGCGCGGGGCACGAGGTAGCAGTGGCGCCCGCGCACGAGCCCGCGCACGGTCCGCGCGAACGCGGGACCGTCCCCCGGCGCGCGCAGCCGCACGGCATGCCCCTTCACCGGGCGCACGGACGGCACCACGCCGTCGGGTACGCCGCCGATCATCGGCGTGTGGGCGCCTGCCGCGAGCAGCACGGTGCCCGCCGGGACGGTGTCGCCGCGCTCGGTGACGACGCCCGTCGCGGCGCCCTTCGCGTCGGAGGCGACGGAGACGACACGCTCAGGGGTGAGCGTCACCCCGGCGCGGGCACAGCCTTCGATGAGCGACAGCATGAGCCGCCGGTTGTCGACCTGGTGGTCGCCCGGCATCAACGCGCCGCCGCGCACCGCTGGAGAGAGCGTCGGGACGAGCGCCCGGCACTCGCTGGCGGACAGGCGGGAGGCGTCGAGACCCAGCCCGCGCTGGAACTCGAGGAGCTGGTCGATCGCAGCCCGGTCCGACGCGTCCAAGCCGACCGCGATCGTCCCGCAGGCCTGGAACCCCGTGTCCATCCCGGTCGCCCCGGTCAGCCGCGCGGCGAACTCGGGCCAGCGCGCCGCGGCGGCAAGGAACATCCGCGCGTGGGACTCCTCTCCGAAGGTCGCCTCGGTGACGGGCGCGATCATCCCTGCGGCAACCCACGCGGCGCCCCGGCCGGGGGACGGGTCGAGGACATGAACGGACAGACCCCGCTGCGCCGCCTCCCACGCCGCCGAGAGGCCGACGACTCCTCCGCCAGCGACGACGACGTCGGCCGATGGAGCGCTCGATGCCATCATCGACGATCCTACGGCTTCCGCGCAGCCCCGAAGCCGGCTGCGCAGCCCCGAAGC
>JAJYGM010000397.1 GCA_021785095.1 Actinomycetes bacterium | reverse complement strand
GATCCAGCATCCGGCACCGAGCGCGAGCCCGGCTGCCAGCCACCGGAGGCGGACTGACCGGGCGGCAGCCTTCGACTCGCGGATCTCCCGGGCGAGCGCGAACGCACCCGAGGCGAGCACGAGCACAGCGGCCAGCAGGAACATGTCGTGGCACTGCACTGCGACGGAGCCGCAGACCACGGCGGCGGGCCACCACCGGCGGTCGCGCGTCGTCGCAGCCACCGAGCACGCGATGGTCGCCAGGTAGAACTCCACGCCGAAGTAGGGGTTCCAGGGGGCGTTGATGGCAACCTGGATCTGCCAGGTGGCCGTTGCGACGACGGTGATCGCCGCCACGACCGAGCCGACCGAGCCATAGGCGGCCCGCGCCGCCACTACGGTCACGATCCCCGCCACGACGCACCACAGCGCCGCGCCCCAGAGCGCGCCGCCGGCGGGATCGAGATGGACCGGCAGCGCCAGGAGCCAGTACTCGAGCGGCCCGAGGTCGTAGACGACGTGATGTGCCGTCGAGAGCTGCGAGTACTGGCCGAGCGAGGGGCCGTGCAGCGACAGCGCCTGCCAGGCGCGGATCGAGATGGCGCCGTCGTCCTGGATCGGCCGCCACCCGGTGACGAGGTGACGGATCGCCGCCGGCACGAAGGCGAGGAAGATGGCTCCAAACGACGTGAGCAGGACGACGCGGTCTCGAGCAGAGAGAGTTCGCAACCGGCTTGTCAACACGGAGCGGCACTCTAGGTAACGCGCGCGCTCGAGGGACGGCGCGGCAAGCTCGCCGATCACCCCTGTTGCGTGTGCTGCGGTGTGCTGCGGGCTCGCTCAGAGCGCAGCTGCCCAACGCAGCGCGTTCCGGCGGGCGGTCGCCATGATCGTGAGCGTCGGATTGTGGCCGCCGGATGTCGGGAACACCGACCCGTCCGCCACGAACAGGTTCTCCAGCTGATGGTGGCGCCCCTCGGAATCGGTCACGCTCGTGGCCGGGTTCCGCCCCATCCGCATCCCGCCCATGATGTGATCCGTCGAGGGGACCCCTGCGGCGCCGACCGGAAACCTGGCAGAGGGCTCCTGGGGGATCGCCAGTGCGACCTCGGCTCCCGCCGCCTCGAGCAGCTTCACCATCCACGGCATGTAGAAGGCCTGGGCGGCGAGCTCGTGGCGCCCGGGGCTGTAGGTGATCCGCGGGACGGGGTAACCGCGCCAGTCGCGCACGTTCCGGTCGAGGTCGACGCGGTTCGTGGCGTAGGGGAGGTCCTCGCCCATGAGCGTCAGACCGAGGAGGCGGTCGCGGAGGATGCTGGAGCGCATCAGCTCCTTGAACGCGCGGCCGAACGGCTTGTGCGGAGCGAGGACGGGCAGGATCCCCACGTACTGCTGCGCCTCGCCGAGGGGGCGATCGGTCCCTCCCATCTCGACCTTGCCGGCGCGGAAGTACGGGAGGCCCGCCTCCTTCGCGGCCCGGCGTGCACCAGGGAACTCCGGGTTGGCGAAGTCGTCGATGTCGTGCGTGTGGTCGCGGCCGCGGTAGCCGTGCAGCCGCTCGTCGAGGAAGATGCCCGATCCATCGGTGAACCAGTGGAACATCAGGTACCGCCCCGTCGCGCGGTACGGGTCGGGGAGGTTGGAGAACAGCGCCAAGCGGACCGTCTCGATGGAGTTCCCCGCGAGCACGACTGCATCGAACAGCTGGCGGTGGTGGTTGCCGTGCTCGTCGAGCCACTGCACCCCGTGCACTCGGCCGTTGCGGTGGCCGACGTGCACGACGGTGGAGCGTTCGCGAAGCTCTGCTCCTGCCAGCAGAGCATCCCGCAGGGGCGCCAACGCACCGATCCGAGCGAGGATCGGGCAGCCGTAGTCCGAGCAGAAACCGCAGTTGTTGCACGCCGGCCGGCCCTCGTACTCCCGGCTGTTGATCGCCATCGCGGCGGGGAACGGATGCAAGCCGACGGCCTTCGCTCCCTTGGCCGCGAGCAGCGACGAGTACTGCGGGGGTCCGGGTGGCATCGGGAAGTCGGTCGAGTGCGGGGCGTGACGGCGGGTCAGCGGGGGTAGCTCCGCCCGTGAGCCCTGCACTCCGATGAGCTGCTCGATGACTTCGTAGTGCGGCGCGATCTCCTCGTAGGAGAAAGGCCAGTCCTCGACCGCAGCACCGGGTTGCGGGCCGAGGAGGGAGCGCTTCTTGAAATCGATGTCCCAGTAGCGCGGCGTCTTCGCGTCCCAGTGCACGGCACCGCCACCGACGGTCTGGGGGAGCGACTGGACGGCGCCGACGAACGGCGTCTTGTCGGCGGTCGACGTCCGGAACACTCGGGGCTCGGACAGGGGGTCCGCTTCGGCGAAGTTGCGGTCGGTCTTCAGCTCGTCATTCGAGAACACCGTGCCCGGAAGGTCGGAGGTCAGGTTCGAGAAGTAGCTTCTCCCCTTCTCGAAGATCACCACGTCATGTCCCGCCTCGGCGAGAACCTTGGCTGCGGTGGCGCCGCCGGGACCACTGCCGACGACGGCGACGCTCGCGCGGGCCCCGGTCATCGACCGCTCGACGCGCGCATGAGAGCGAGAAGCGTCGCGGCGGCCCCTCTCGGCCGGTACCGGTCAGGGCCGTCGGAGAGGCTCACCTGGTCCGGTGTGTACCCGCGCGGCTGTCGGTCACCGGGGAAGCGGATGTCCTTCCACCCCACGAGACCCCGGTTGCCGCCGTACTCCGGGACCGAGTACATGCCCTCGGCGGCATGCTGGAAGAGAAGCGAGGCGAAGCCGTCGGGGTCCTTCGTGAGCGCCTCGTCCCTGACCGTGTTCGTCGCCCGTTCGAAGTCGCCACCCGCCAGATGGTCGAGTGCCACGACGCCGATCGAGTAGGCGCGGCGGTAGCCCGCGATGCGCAGCCGCCAACCGTGCGCCTGGGCGGGCGACAGCCCGATGAAGTGAGCCATGTCGTCAACGGGCGACCCGGCCCGGTTGGAGAAAGGCCCGCCGGCGAAGACCTTGGCCGGCGACATCGACAGGGCGCCGAGCATGGTGTCGATGTACCGCACGACGTCTGCCTCGCGTGCGCCGGGATGGCCGACCTCTGCCGGGTCGTCCTCGGGACCGGGGATGAGGCGGGCGGACGCCTCCTTCACGACAGCAGCCTCGTGGTCGGTGAAGACGAGCCACTCGGTCGCCGTCCTCGCCCCCTCGACGCGCTGCCCGGCGAGCAGCTCGGGTGGGAGGAGGAGCGCCAGGCCGGCGAGGGAGAACGACCCGCCGCGGCGCAGCACGTCGCGGCGGGACATGTGGTTCACGGGGGGACATGCTCGCGCGCGCAGACCTGGTCGTGCCGAATCCGTGGCTGCGTGGCCCGTCAACCCGCCGGCGGCG
>JAJYGM010000344.1 GCA_021785095.1 Actinomycetes bacterium | reverse complement strand
CTTCCGCACGCCGCGCGGCGTCGAGGGCTCGGTCCACACCTTCTTGGAAGATCGGGAGCAGCACGCCGGTCCGCATCGTCGCCACGCTCCGTCCCGCCGGCACCTGACGAGCGTCCGCCGGCACCTATCAGCCGTCGTCGAACGAGCCGGAGAGCGCGGCGAGCGCGGCGCCGACGGCGCCCGCGTGCTCGCCGAGCGCGGCCTCGACCACGGGCACCGGGCCGCGCGCGGCGCCGCCTTCCACCAGCTCGGCGAGGGCACGACGTGCCGGCTCGAGCAGCATCTCGCCCGCGTGGCCGAGGCCGCCACCGACGACGATCCGCTCCGGGTCCAAGATCGCGACGAGGTTGGCGAGCCCCAATCCCACCCACCAGCCGAGGTCTTCGATCACGCGCAGCGCGTCCACGTCCCCCTCGGCGGCCGCCGCCGTCACGTGCTCTCCCGTGACGTGCTCGGGGTCGCCGCCCGCGAGACGGACCGACTCGTGCAACATCCCCGCGACGGCGGCCTCTCGCGCCAGGCGCGTGAGCCCGCTCCCCGATGCGAAGCGCTCCCAGCACCCCCGGTGCCCGCACGGGCAGAGCGGCCCGGTCGGATCGACCACCATGTGACCGATCTCGCCGGCGAAGCCGCGAGCGCCGCCGTGCACGCGCCCGCCGATCACGAGCGCCCCCCCGATACCGGTCCCGAGCGTCACCACCAGCCCGTAGCGCATGCCCCGGGCCGCGCCGAGGACCAGCTCTGCGAGCGCGGTGCAGTTGGCGTCGTTGTGCGACCGCAACGGGGCGGCGGCGAGCCGCCCGCCGGCAGCCAGTCGCTCCGTCACGAGCTTGCCAATGTTGGCGCCGCTCGCCGCCGCCAGGTTGGGCGAGAAGCGCAGGACTCCTTCCGTGTCGACCAGTCCCGCAACGCCGATCCCGACAGGGACGTCGGTGAGGCCCGCTGTGGGCGCAGGTCCCTTCGCGACGACGTCGTCGTGCAACGCGTCGAGGAGCCCCACGATCGCGTCGGCCACCGCGTCGCCCGGGTGCGTCCCTGACCCGGCCCGGACCTCTCGAGGTCCTGCCTTTCCACCCTGGCCACGTGCCGCCGTGGCCGCCGCCTGCCGGGGGGTGGGCACGCGGCGCTCCGCGATCGTGTCGCCGTCGGGGCTGATCGCCACCCCGAGGATCTTCGTCCCCCCGACGTCCACCCCGTAGGCGATCCGGCGCGGCGTGCCGTGGGCTGCTCCGGTGCCGTGGGCTTCTCCGGTGCGGTGGGCTTCTCCGGTGCGGTGGGCTTCTCCGGTGCCGGCGCCCACCGCTCCGTGCGTCTCCGATCCGGACTCCCCTGCCGGCCCTGGAGCGCTCATCGCGTCACCGCGTCGACTCGGCGCGCGACTTCAGCTCACGAAGGGCCGTGGACATGATGCGGCTGGCGGCGCGCAGCTTGATGAACCCGGGGATCGGGACCCGCAGCTCCACCTCGAGATGGTAGGTGACGTCGGTGCCTCCGCCGACACCGGGGTCGAACACGTACCGCCCGTCGAGCTTGGTGGTGATGTCCCCCTTGGTCTGGCGCCACGCCAGCACGTGGGGCGCTTCGGAGTAGTCGTACTCGAGCGTGTAGCTCGTGCTCCGCCCGAACGCCGCCGCCCGGAACGCGCAGAGCAGCGGCCTACCGTGCTCGTCACGGCGATCGATCGTGACCTGCTTGATGTCGGCCGCCCACTCGGGGTAGTGCTCGATGTCGGTCACGACCGCGTAGCACCGCTCTGGCGGCGCTGCGACCGTGGCGTGCTCCGTGGCCTGTTCCGCCACCTCGTTCCTCCCCGTCAGCCTGCCTGGGTGCAGGCCGGATCAGCCTTGCACTTCCGCAAGGGCTGCGGCCAGCTTTGCAGCGAGCGCGTCGTAGTCGAACGCGCGGCACGCCCGCTCGCGTGCGGCGTCGCCCATCCGGCGGCGGAGCTCGGCATCGGCGAGGAGGTGGCGCAGGGCGCCCGCCACCTCGCCGGCATCCTCGGGCCTTCGTACGACGACCCCGGTGACGCCGTCGTCCACCGCTTCCGCCGCTCCGCCGCTGTCGCCGGCGACCTGGGGCGTGCCCGACGCAGCGGCTTCGAGGAAGACGATGCCGAAGCCTTCCTCTTCGAGACCTCGCCAGCGCTTCCGGCACGCCATCGCGAACACGTCGGCCGAGGCGAGCAGCGCCCGCTTGTCCTCCTCGCTCACCTGCCCGAAGAACCGCACCGGCGCCGCGCCGCGCCGGGCGCGCGCAGCGAGCCGCTGCGCCTCCCTCCCGGTGCCGGCGATGGCCAGCACGAGGTCCGGGTACGACCTGCGCAGGCGCCGAACCGCCTCGATCAGGACGTCCATGCCCTTGCGCGGGACCAGGCGGCTCACGCTCACCACGAGCGGCGCGTCGACCGGCAGGCCGAGCCGGAGACGTGCGGCGGCCCGGGTCGGGGCGTCCCACGGGGCGAACCGCGCGCAGTCCACGCCGGGCGACACCTCGAGGAGCCTCGGCCGCACGATGGCGCCGGAGGTGCCGGTGCCCGAGCCGCCGGAGCGGGAGCGGCTGCCCGCGTCCGTGCCCGCGTCCGTGCCCGCGTCCGTGCCCGCGTCCGTGCCAGCGTCCGTGCCCGCGTCCGTGCCCGCGTCCGTGCCCGCGCCCGTGCCCCAGACCGAGCTCCCGGCGCTGGCGTACCGCCCCCCGGCGAGCGCGCGGGCCGACACGGACGCCGGATAGTGGCCCGCCGACACGACGAGGGACGCTCCTCCCAGTGCTCGTGCGACGAGGCCGCGCGTGACCGGCAGCCTGGCGGGGACGGCGACCTCAGCCCCGTGGAGCAGGACGCCGTAGGGGAGCCCGAGCTTCGGGCCGAGCAGTCCGAGAGGCAGGACGGGGTCGAACAGCACGAGCTTCGCCCCCACCTCCGACGCAAGCGACAGGACGCGGGCCCGGGCGGTGGGAGTCGGGAAATAGAGGATGCGTCCGGGCACGCGTTCGATCCGGATCCCTTTCGCGGCAGCGGACGAGTCGAACACGTCGGAGCTCGGTTCGGACCGTGCCGTCAGCACCACGAAGCTCGCAGGATCGAGCCGGCGCCAGAGCTCCCACAGGTAGGCCTGGATGCCGCCGACCTTCGGAGGGAAGTCGTTCGTGACCAACAGATGGCGCCCTCCGGTCATCGGGTCCCACCGCCGCGACCCCGGCCGACGCACGCCGGCAGCAGCCGCACGTCGACCGCAGGCTCAACCCGCGCGGCCCTGGAACCTGAGGGACGGCAGCAGCCCCGCCTGCTCGAGCATCCGCATCGCCCTCGCCTCGTCGGCGTCGATGACCACCGCGTCATCGGGCTCCCGACCGAGCAGGAAC
>JAJYGM010000727.1 GCA_021785095.1 Actinomycetes bacterium | reverse complement strand
GGCCCTCGTGGCGCTCTCGGCCCGGCCGGGACGCGGGGGCGGGACCGCGGCGCTGCTCTCCCTCGTCGACGCCGTCCGGCGCGAGGTGGAGGGTCTGGAGGCTGCCGAGGCAATGTATCGCGACGGGCTCGAGCTGGTCTGTGCCGCGACGGGGCTGGCGCCCCCGGTGGGCTTCCCCGCCGCCGACGCGTGGTTGCTCCTCGAGGTCGGCGGTCCGAGCGACCCGACCGACACGCTGGCCGAGCTGCTCGGGGCCCACCCCGACGTGCTCGACACTGCGGTTGCGACCGACGCGGGTACCCGGGCTGCGCTCTGGGCCTATCGGGAGCGTCACACCGAGGCCATCGCGACCCTCGGCGTCGCACACAAGCTCGACGTCTGCCTTCCTCGCGCGGAGCTCGCCACCTTCGAGGCGAACGTACGCGAGGTCGTCCGCCGTGCCTACCCCGAGGCGCGCCTCGTCCTGTTCGGCCATGCCGGGGACGGGAACCTCCACGTCAACGTCGTCGGGCCGCCCGCGGACGATCCCGGCCCGGACGACCTGGTGCTCGAGACGGTGCGGCGCTTCGGGGGTTCGGTGAGCGCGGAGCACGGCATCGGCGTCCAGAAGCGGGCCTGGCTGGATCGCTCGCGGGATCCGGCTGACGTCGCGGCGATGTGGGCGCTCAAGCGGGCGTTGGATCCGCGGGGGATCCTGAACCCCGGCGCCGTCTTCCCCGGCGGACAGTGAGGAGGAAGTCGTGAAACCCTGGTCGATCGAGCCCGTCGGAACCTGGCACGAGCACGTGATCGAGAGCGCGGCGCTCACGGGCAACCCCCTCGGCGACCCCGCCTCGCGCCCCCTCTGGGTCTACCTCCCCCCCGGCTCCTCGCCGGGGCCGGCCGAGCCGGGTCGGGCGCTGCCCACCATCTACGTGCTCCAGGGCCTGACGGGCCAGCTCGACATGTGGCGCAACCGGTCTGCGTTCCGCCCGAGCGTCCTCGAGCTGATCGACGGGGCCTTCGCAGCGCCGGGCCAGGCCCCCGCGGTGGTCGTGCTCGTCGACGCCTGGACCTCGCTCGGGGGCAGTCAGTTCCTGAACTCCCCCGGGACCGGGCGCTACCTCGACTACGTGACCGAGGAGGTCGTCTCCTTCGTCGACCGGCACTACCCGACTGCCGCGGAGGCGCGCTGTCGCGCCGTGGCGGGCAAGTCCTCCGGTGGGTACGGCGCGATGGTGCTGCCGATGTTGGCACCGGGGGTGTTCGGGGGCCTGGCGACGCACGCGGGGGACGCCGGTTTCGAGCTGTGCTACCTGAGCGACGTCGCCGAGGCCGCTCGGGCACTTCGCGAGCGCTACGAGGGCAGCTACGACGCGTTCTGGGCGGACTTCCGCTCCCGACCGGCGATGTCCCGGCCGGAGGACGCAGCGCTGGTCAACACCTACTGCATGGCCGCTTGCTACTCCGCAGAGGAGGACGGCTCCGTCGCTCTCCCGTTCGACCCGGGCAGCGGCCGGCTCGTCGACGAGGTCTTCACCCGCTGGCAGGCCTTCGATCCCCTTCGCCTCGCCGCGCACCACGGGGAGGCGCTGCGTTCGCTCCGGGCGGTCTGGGTCGACGCGGGTCGCCACGACCAGTACTTCCTCGACCTCGGCGCGACGGCGTTCCACGCGATCCTCGACCAGCTCGGGGTGGAGCACGCCTTCGAGCTGTTCGAGGGGACCCACTCCGCGATCGAGTACCGCTACCCGCTGGCGCTCGGCTACCTCGCAGCGCGGCTGCAGCCGGGGCCCTGAGGCGGAGGCGCCGGCTGGCGGAGCCGATCGGCGAGGGCTCGGACGCCGGGAACCAACGCCACACCGAGCGCCTCGTAGCGCGCCGCCATCGCCGGCTGGAACGCGACGAGCACCACCCGGGGGGGAGGGGCGACCGAGAGGGGGTTACCGCCGGCGGCTGGGACCGCGTCAGCCTCGCGGGCAGCAGCGGGCTCGCTGCCCACCTCGACCCCGCTTGCGACCTCGGCTCCGCCCCCGAGCTCGGCTCCGGTGCCCGCACCGGCCATGCTGATCGCCCGTGCCACCTGCTCGCGCAGCGCCTCGACGGCAACGCGGGCGGCCTCGTCGGCGGGGTAGCCGTAGGCCCCGGCGGAGATGGCCGGGAACGCGACGGAGGCGAGACCGAGCCGGCACGCCTCCTGGTAGGAGCGGAGGTAGGCCCGCCGGAGGAGCACCTCCTCGCCGGAACGCCCGCCGTGCCAGATCGGTCCGACCGTGTGGATGACCGCCCGGATCGGTGGTGGGAGGCCGAACGCCGCGGTCGCGATCGCCTCACCGGGGGCGAGGGGTGCGTGGCGCCTCGCCGCCTCGGCGAGTGCCGGGCCAGCAGCCCGATGGATCGCGCCGTCGACGCCGCCGCCGCCGAGGAGCGAGGGGTTTGCGGCATTGACGATGCCCTCGACGGGAAGGATGGTGATGTCCCCGACGATCCCGAGCAGCGCGTCGGGCGCATCCACCGAGGCCACGAGGGCATGCTAGGCCAGCCGCGTCGGGCCGGGAGGACCGCCCGGCGTGCGCCCGGGGTGCGCGTGGACGCGCTCCGGCGCGGGCCGGGCACGGACTGAGCGGGCGCGAAGACGCCCCGGGAGGAGGAGCGATGTTCACCCTGGAGGGCGCGGTCACGGCGGTCGGGAAGCTCGCCGCGTCGTGGCCGGCGGCCGTCGCCCTGGTTGCCGGGGCGCTCGCCGGTGGCGTCGTCGCCGAGCTCATCGTCCGCCTGGTCCGCCGGGCCGCGGCCGCCGGGGGGGGAGCGACCGAGCACTCGCTGCTCGCCCGCCTCGCTGCGCCGGCGCGCCTGCTCCTGGTCGTGATCGGTGCGGCGATCGGGACCGACGTCCGGCCGTTCCCGCAACACACGGCGGTCGTCGTCGGCCACGCGCTGCTCATCCTCGGCGTCGCCACAGCCGCCTGGCTCGCGTTCCGGGCGACCTACGTGCTCGAGGACGTGGTCGTCGCCCGGCTGCCGAGCGAGGGCCCCGACCTGCTCACGGCCCGGCGGTCCAAGACCCAGGTCCAGGTGTTCCGCCGGGTGGTCGCCGTCGGGATCGTCGTCGTCTCGGTCGCGGCGATCCTGCTCAGCTTCTCCGCGGTCCGCGTCGCGGGTGCGAGCCTGCTCGCGTCCGCGGGCATCCTCGGCATCGTCCTCGGCGTCGCAGCGAAACCGGTCACCTCCAACTTCCTGGCCGGTATCCAGATCGCCGTCTCACAGCCCCTCCGGGTGGACGACATCGTCGTCGTGGACGGCCACTGGGGCCGCATCGAGGAGATCGACCTCACCTACGTGGTCGTGCGGATCTGGGACGAGCGCTGCCTCGTGCTCC
>JAJYGM010000171.1 GCA_021785095.1 Actinomycetes bacterium | reverse complement strand
ACGGCGATGCTCGAGGGCGCGGCCTCGTTCTTCACCGCGCAGCAGCGCGCGATGGCGGCGGCGAGCGACAACGCGGACGAGCTCATCCGGACCCTCACCCGGGTCATGAACCGCGCCCGCCAGGACGCCATCACGACCGAGATCATGGAGATCGTCGGCGGGGCGGAGGCGCTCCGCCACGCGAAGGGAGCCTGACCCATGGCCATCACCGCACCGGAGCGCCCGCAAGCCGAGGACCGCCCGCGCGAGCACGGGCGCGTCGTCGGGATCGCCGGGCCCGTCATCGACGTCGAGTTCCCGCCGCACGCGCTCCCCGAGATCAACCACGCCGTCGAGGTCGACCTCGAGCTCGAGGGGAAGGTGGTCACGGTCACCGCCGAGGTCGCCCAGCAGATCGGCGAGGGCCGCGTGCGCTGCATCTGCATGCGCCCGACCGACGGCCTCGTGCGCGGCGCGCCCGTGCGCAACCTCGGCCACGGCCTCACCGTGCCGGTCGGCAACGCGGTCCTCGGCCACGTGTTCAACGTGCTCGGCGAGCCGCTCGACACCGACGACATCGGCGACGTCGCCGACCGCTGGGAGATCCACCGGCCCCCGCCGGACTTCGACCAGCTCGAGCCGCAGCGCAGGATGTTCGAGACGGGGATCAAGGTGATCGACCTGCTCGAGCCCTACGTCCAGGGCGGCAAGATCGGCCTGTTCGGGGGCGCGGGCGTCGGCAAGACCGTCATCATCTTGGAGATGATCAACCGGGTCGCGACGCTCCACGGCGGCGTCTCGATCTTCGCCGGCGTGGGGGAGCGGACCCGTGAGGGCACCGACCTGTGGATCGAGACGAAGGAGTCCGGCGTCATCGACCGTGCCGCGCTCGTCTACGGCCAGATGGACGAGCCGCCGGGCGTCCGCCTGCGCGTCGGGCTCGCGGCCCTGACGATGGCCGAGTACTTCCGGGACGTGCAGAACCAGGACGTGCTCCTCTTCATCGACAACGTCTTCCGGTTCGTCCAGGCGGGCTCGGAGGTCTCCACCCTGCTCGGGCGGATGCCCTCGGCCGTCGGCTACCAGCCGACGCTGGCCGACGAGATGGGTGAGCTGCAGGAGCGGATCACCTCCACCCGTGGCAAGTCGATCACCTCGATCCAGGCGGTGTACGTGCCTGCGGACGACTACACGGACCCCGCGCCCTTCACCACCTTCACGCACCTCGACGCCACGACCGAGCTCTCCCGCCAGATCGCGGCGCTCGGGATCTACCCCGCGGTGACACCGCTCGCCTCCACCTCGAACATCCTCGCCCCCGAGGTGGTGGGGGAGCGCCATTACCAGGTGGCCCGGCAGGTCCAGGGCGTGCTCCAGCGCTACCGAGAGCTCCAGGACATCATCGCCATCCTCGGGATCGACGAGCTCTCCGAGGAGGACCGCGTCACGGTGTCGCGCGCCCGGAAGATCCAGCGCTTCCTCTCCCAGCCCTTCAACGTGGGCGAGGCATTCACCGGGCTGAAGGGCATCACGGTGCCGATCCAAGAGACGGTCGAGTCGTTCGAGTCGCTGGTGAAGGGCGACCTCGACGACGTCCCCGAGCAGGCGTTCTTCAACGTCGGCGGCGCGGAGTCCGTGCTCGAGAAGGCGAAGACCCTCGAGGCCGAGGCGCGCTGATGCCCGACGGCGCCTTCGACGTCTCGGTGCTCACGCCCGAGTCCGAGCTGCTCTCCACCTCGGCGCGCGCGATCGTGCTGCGCAGCTCCGACGGCGACCTCACCGTGCTCGACGGCCACACGCCGATCATCACCGACGTCGTGCCCGGGGACGTGCGGGTGGACCGCACGGAGGGGGACCCCGTGCACATGGCGGTGCACGGCGGCTACCTCCAGGTGGAGACGGGCCAGGGGATCGACGGCGCCGAGGCCCGCTCCACGCGGGTGACGCTGTTGGCGGCGACCGCCGAGCTCGCCGACCGGATCGACGTCGCGCGCGCCGAGCAGGCTCGTGCAGCGGCGCAGGCCCGCATCGAAGAGCTCCGTGCGGCTGCGGGCCGCGCCGGCGCGGCGGCGATCGGCGCGGCGGCCGGCGCCGGCGGCGAGCAGGGGGAAGGCGAGGGCGCGCCGCCCGAGGACCTGGAGCTCGCCGAGGCCGAGGCGGCGCTCGCCCGGGCGGAGGTCCGCCTCCAGGTGGCGGGCGCGACGGGCTGAGGGGGCCGGCGTGCCGGTCAGCTCGGGAGGAGCTCGAACGCGCGTCCTTCCACAGTGCGCACGGCCGAGAAGTGCCGGCGGTCCAGCGTGAGGAGGCGGTCCGTGCCGTACCGCCTGGCGAGCACCACGAGCGAGACGTCCGTCGCCCCGATCTGGAGGTCGCGGTAGCGGTCGACGACGTCCCGCGCTTCCGCGAGGTCGCTCGGACCGAGAGCCGGCAGCTCCCACGCGCCGCTCGCCAGCTCCGACAGGACCAAGAGCTCCTCTGCGACACCCCTGCGCGTCGCGATGAGGTAGTCGAGCTCCGCCACGACGTACGGCGAGACGACCAACGGTCCGTCGTCGGCGGTGACCGCTGCGTCGACGCTCCGGTGGTACGCGTCGCTCGAGTCGAAGAACGCCACCAACCCGCTGGTGTCGATGACGAGCACGTTCAGCGCCGCGAACCGATCATCGCTGCCCGAAACCGTCCAGCGCGGCGTCCACGTGCTTCGACAGCGACGGGTCGCCACTGGAGTAGAGCCCACCCCGCGGACGAGGGCGTCGACGCCGGACGCGCTCGGCGATTGCCTCTCGGACGAGCTCCGCTTCCGAGGTGCCACCTTCCGCGGCCACCCGGCGAAGCGACTCCTTGAGCTCCCGCGGAAGGTAAATGGTCGTCTTCTCCATGCCATATATGGCACCACAGATGGCATACCTGAGCCGCAAGTGTGCGATGAACCGTGCCCGAGGGCGCGCGGGTCCGCCTCGAGCTCCGGCTCGACAGGCCGAGAAGCGCCTCAGGCGCCCCGGTCGCGCTGGAAGTGGCGGCTGAGCGTCTCGGCCTGGCGCTGGTAGGAGGAGCCGATCGTCGGACCGTAGAGGACGTCGGGCGGCTCGAGCATCCGCTCGAAGGTGAGCTTGCAGACCGTCTGGCCGTGCTCGATCATGAACGGCACGTCGTGCGCGCGGACCTCGAGGGCCGCGCGTGACCCCCTGAACCCGCCGGCCGGGTCGAACCCGAAGCCAGGGTCGAAGAACCCCGCGTAGTGGGTGCGCAGCTCGCCGCTCGTCGGGTCGTACGCGGTCATCTCCGCGGCGAGGTCGGGGGGCACCGAGACGGCGTCGTCGGACATGAGCAGGTAGAACTTGTTGGGGGACAGGACGAGCCGGTTGCCACGCTCTCGCACC
>JAJYGM010000330.1 GCA_021785095.1 Actinomycetes bacterium | reverse complement strand
ACGGCGTCGCTGGCGACGGCGCTCGTCTACGGGTGGGGCGGAGCCGAGGCGGCCCGCGGCGTCCTCCTCGTCGGGACCGTGGTGGCGCTGACCTCCTACCTGAGCCGCCTCTACGGGCCGCTCACGGCGCTCTCCAACGTGCAGGTCGACGTGATGACGGCGCTCGTCTCCTTCGACCGGGTCTTCGAGGTCCTCGACCTGCCGCCCATGATCGACGAGCGGCCGGGGGCTGTCGACATTCCGGCCGGGCCGGCCGAGGTGGTCTTCGACCACGTGTCGTTCTCCTACCCGACCGCCGAGGAGGTCTCGCTCGCCTCCCTCGAGAGCGTCGCCGTCCTCGACCAGGCCCCGAGCACCCAGGTGCTCTTCGACGTCTCCCTCCGGGTCGGCCCGGGCGAGATGGTGGCCCTCGTCGGGCCGTCCGGGGCCGGGAAGACGACGATCTCGCACCTCGTGCCGCGTCTGTACGACGTGCGCAGCGGCACCGTGCGGATCAACGGGGTCGACGTCCGCGACGCCACGCTCGACTCGTTGCGCCGGGCGGTAGGGGTCGTCACCCAGGATGCGCACCTCTTCCACGAGACGATCCGCTCGAACCTGCTCTACGCCAAGCCGGACGCCAGCGAGGAGGAGCTGCGCCAGGCGCTCGAGGCCGCCCACATCCACTCCCTCGTCGAGTCGCTGCCCGACGGACTCGACACCGTCGTCGGGGACCGGGGCTACCGCCTGTCTGGCGGTGAGAAGCAACGCATCGCCCTCGCCCGGCTCCTCTTGAAGGCACCCCAGGTCGTGGTGCTCGACGAGGCGACGGCGCACCTCGACTCCGAGTCCGAGTCAGCCGTCCAGCAGGCGCTCACGACGGCGCTGTCCGGACGCACGTCGATCGTGATCGCGCACCGACTCTCGACCGTGCGCGACGCCGACAGGATCCTCGTGGTGGACGGCGGACGCATCGTCGAACAGGGGAGGCACGAGGAGCTGGTCGCGGCGGGTGGGCTCTACAGCGAGCTCTACCGGACTCAGTTCGAGCACCAGGAGCAGCCGGGGCCGCTCCTGGTGCTCGACGACTGAGAGGCTCAGGCGGTCGGAGCCGCCGGAGCTGTCGCACCCGAGCCGTTCGGGGCGACGGGCGACGCCGCCATACCGGGCTGGGCGGAGGCGATGAGCCGAGCCGAGGCGGTGATCTCCTTCAGCTCCGGCGTCTCATAGCCGGTGGCACATGCCCAGTAGTAGACGACCAGCGCGATGAGGACCTCGATGAGGTCGCTCCACGGGAAGGCGATACGGGGCTTGGTGAGCGGACCGTACTCCCCGTAATACGACAGTGCGAAGGTGGCGAAGCACAGGGAGATGAACCACCAGGCGCGGTTGATCTGGTTACGGCCATCCGCGTTGGACACGACCCAGGTCGCGAGAGTCCCCACCGCCACCACCGCCAGGAAGGCGAAGTAGTACGCGGCGAAGTTCCACGCACCGTGCGCCGGCGGGCTGGAGCGGAGCACCCAGCCACCCTTGTAGTTCACGTAGATGAGCGCTCCGAGGAAGACAACTCCGAGGGTGACACCGGTGTTGGGGGAGAACCACCCCTGCTCGGGCGCGTAGAACCATAGGAAGATGAAGATTCCGGCGAACACGGCAGCGAACACGTTGGCCAGCGTGCTGAAGCCCGACCAGTAGACGATCATCACGGCCGCTATGAACCCGAGCGGAGCGAGGACCCGCCGTGCCGGCATCCGGTAGGGGCGAGGCAGGTCGGGTGCATGCTTGCGGAACACCGTCACGCCGACGCCACCCATGATGTAGGTGAGCACCGTGCAGGAGGTGATGAACCCGACGAGCTTGTACCAGCTCGGGAGCGGGATGAAGAAGACGCATCCGACGATGACGGACGCGACGATCGCCGGCCACGGCACCCTGAACCTGTTCATCGACTGCAGACCCTTTGGCAGGAACCGCTGCACGGACATGCCGTACACCGTGCGGGTGGAGGTTCCGAGGTAGACCCAGCCGGTTCCAGCCGGAGAGACAACGGCGTCGATCACGAGCAGGCTGGCGAAGGCGGCCAGCAGACCGATTCCCGCCGCGTGCAGCTCGTTGTAGAACGGTGCCGAGGCGATGGAGCCCGTCTCGAGGAGCCCCCAGCTACCGAGCTTGATCCCGGCCTTGCCCCAGTTGAGCGCGCCGGTGAAGGCGATCTGGAGCAGGACGTAGAGGACGATGCCGATGATGACCGAGTAGATCGTCGCCCGCGGGATGTCACGCTGGGCATTGCGGGCCTCGCCGGCGTACTCGAGTGCCTGGCGGAAGCCGAGGTACGAGAAGACGATGCCGGTCGTGGCGACGGCCTGGAAGATCGGGGCCTTGCCGAGCGGGGCGAACCCGCCGACGGCGTTCCCGAAGTTCTGGCCCTTGAAGGCGGTGAACAGGAGGATGAAGGTCAGGGTCGGGATGATGAGCTTCCACCAGACGACCCAGCGGTTCATCTCGGCCAGGAACTTGATGCCGATGTAGTTGAGGACACCGAACACGGCGAGGAACCCGAACCCGAGCAGGATGCCGTTCGGGAACGCGAGGATCGCCGAGTTCGACGCTTCGGTCAGGCCGAGGCTCGGGAATCGGCCGGCCAGGTAGGTGACCGACGCCTCTGCCTCGATGGCGGGGACGGAGACTGCCGAGAGCAGGTAGGCCCAGCTCAGAAGGAAGCCGAAGTACCCACCGTGGGTGAGTTGGGGATAGCGCGACAAGGCGCCGGTACGAGGCAGCATGCCGGAGATCTCTGCATAGTTGAAGGCGACGAGCAGAACGAGGATGCCGCCGATGAGCCAGGACAGGACCGATGCCGGCCCTGCCGTGGCGTCGGCGGCGAGGCTCGCGAAGAGCCACCCCGATCCGATGATGCCGCCCAGCGAGAGGAACAGCAGCTGCGTGAGGTTCATCGACCGGCTGAGACGCCGGTCGGACTCCTCATAGCTCGCGAGTGCTGGCTCGTTGGACTCGATTGCCATATATCCCTCCTATGTAGGGGATCAGCAGGTCAGCCCCCCTTCGCCAGCGACGACGAAAGCCTGACCCTGAGGCCCAACTCTGCCAGTATCGCCATGGGGTATCAAGAACTATCGTCCGGCACGATCAGATGACGGTACTGTCCGATGCGGCACCTCTTACGGTGGACTAGGCTGCAACGGCCCGCGGGCGTAGTTCAGAGGCAGAACATCAGCTTCCCAAGCTGAGAACGCGAGTTCGATTCTCGTCGCCCGCTCTTTGTGAAGCCCCCCCCGGTCATGCCTGAAGGAGTGTCTCGCGTCCAAGGGGTCGCGGCAGAAGTCCGTCGCTGATGCCCTCGGCCGAGGCGGGTCTTG
>JAJYGM010000065.1 GCA_021785095.1 Actinomycetes bacterium | reverse complement strand
CCGAGCCCTCGGCGAGCAGGACGAAGAGCGCGCCCGAGCCGAGCGTGCCGGATGCGACGAGGCGACCTGCGGACTCGAGCGGGAGCGACTTCGACACCGACCACGTGCCACTCGTGTCCGGCCATGCTCCGACGAGCGAGACGTGGCGAGCCCGGTCCAGCTCGACCAGCGCCGACGTCCGACCACCCGATGAGCTGAGCCGCAGCAATCCGGCCGCGGACGACGCCCCCCCGGGCAGGTGGAGCGGCACGAGGTTCCAGCCCGTGCTGGTGCGGGTGAAGATCCCGACGCGACCACCCTTGCTGCAGCTTGCCCCGACGAGAGGGGTCCCGCCAGGTCCGTACGCGACGGCGACGAGCCGCCGGAGGCCACAGGAGCGGCCCGCCGGGGAGACGCGGAGGGTGCCCGCACGAAGAGACGTGTGCCAGTCCGACGTGTTGCCCGAGCTCGCAAGGACAGAGCCGTCCCGGGCTCCCACGAGAGCGAGCATCCCTCCGACCCCCGACACCGCCAGGGCATCCGGAGTCGTCGCGAGCCGCGCGGGCACGAGCCCAGCGGACCACGCTCTACCGGCGTCCGCCGTCTCGGCAAGCGGCGAGTAGCCGAGGAGCTGGCTGGCCTCGAATCCTGCAAGGACACGACCGGTCCGGCTGCTCGTGCTCACGAGGCCGCCGTTGTCGGCGACGCCCGGCGGCGTGACGAGGGTCCAGCGCGACGACGACGGTCGGAGGACGAACGTCTGCCAGAAGGTGTTGACGAGCTGGCCGACACGACCCATCGCGACGTCGGCCCAGGTGCCGTCACGCGAAGAGAACGAGGTCTCGAGCGGGACGCCGAGCAGGGCCGGGCCACCGATCGACGTCCGGGCCGGTCGGAGCACGTCTCCGGCGGTCCAGTGTGCCGTCCCCCCCGCTCCGAGAAGCGCGGTTGCGCCGAGGGCCCCGACGTTCAGGGCGAGGCGAGCCCGGTGAGCCACCCGTGTCACGCTCGTGGGATCAGCGGACGGACGAGGCTCGTGAGCAGGCCTGCGAACGACGACCTCGTCGCGGAGCTGCCCGCTCCAGGGTTCGAGTCGAGCGCGTAGCGCGTCGTGCCCGAAGCGTCGATGACGTACGCGAGGTCGCTGTGGGCGATCATCGACCCGCCGGGTTCCACCGCGACCTGGATCCCGTACTGGTTCCAGGTGCGCTCGAGGGCCGAGAGCGAGCCGGTGAGATAGAGCCAGTTGCCGAGGTGCACGAGACCCTCCGCTCGGTCGAACGCCCGGGTGAAGGCGACGCTGCGGTAGAGGGGATTCTCGACGATGGCGACGATCTCCACTCGGCGGCCCGCTGCACCGAGCATCTGGTCGGCCTCGCGCAGCTCCTGCGCGATCACGGGGCAGTCGCTCGTGCAAACCGGGTCGAGGAAGGTGACGACGACCACCTTTCCGCGCAGGCTCGCAAGCGACACAGGCTGGTCATACTGGTCGACCAGGCGGAAGGCCGGCGCGGGGAAGTCCGTCGCGTTGGGAGTGCCGTCCGTCGCCTCCGCGAGGATCGGCGAAGCGGTCGAGTCGAGCGAGGCCGCCGCCATCGGCGCAGCGCCGAGCAACGCGACACCGATCGCACCGAGCGCGGCAAGCGCCCGGAACGCGTATGCGGGCCGTGCCACGATCCTCTCACGCAGCGAGGCTGCCCGGATCGGCACGACGACGGGCGGCGTCTCTTCGACGCGCAGTGGAAGGCGGTAGGAGGCGAAGTAGCCGCCGGCGAGGAGCAGCGCAAGCGGCACCATGCTGTTGGGGTCCGTGCCCACTCCACCGAGGAAGCCGAGGTCCTCGACGAAGACCCAGTCCGCGAGAAGGAAGAGGACTGCGACGGCGAGAGAGGCTTTCACCACTGGCTCCCTCCCCGACGCCAATCCGGCGCCGACAGTCGCGAGGAGGAGCACGACGACGAGGTTCACCGCGAAGCCGTGGTCCGAGTCGAAGGATGCGAAGCTCGAGAGCAGGGAGGCGAGGACGTGCGGCTGCGGGGTCGCCTCCATGCCCCTCACCATGGCGAGGAGGGTACCGACCCGGTGCCCGCCCGAAGCAGCTCCCCGCCAGAAGCCTCGACCGGGCCAGGCCTGGAGCACGGACATACCGACGAAGAAGGTCCCGCAGGCGGCGAGCGCCCACCGCCCGAGACGCGCCGTCGAGTACGAACGCTCCGGCGCCGCGACGGCGAGGCCGGCGACGACGTAGAGCAGAGCCGCGCCGGGCGCGCCGAACATCCAGCTCGCCCCGGGAGCGAAGATGCCACCGAAGGCCTCCCCGAAGATCCACACGAGGGCCCCCCAGCCCGCCGTCACGAGGCCCGCCCCTCTGGACCAGCCTCCTCGCGGTGCGACGAGGAGCCACACGCCGATGCCGACCTGGATCCAGACCGTCGCGGCGGCAGAAGTGATCGGATGGCTGCTCCAGATGGTCACCCCCGCGTTCACGAGGTGCTGCACCCACCCCGGCGAGGCAGCGGCTGCCGGCTGGATGACCTGCGTCGGCAGGCCGAGCGGCATCGCAACCTGCGCCTGGAGGACGCCGTCGAGCACCCAGAGCAAGCCGAATGCCACCCGCAGGAAGCGACGAGCCGACGGCTCCGGACCGTCGATCACCCCGATCCCGGACGTAGCCCGCGCGGTCACATCGCCCGCCGCGCCTCGTGCCGCGGTCCCGGCGCCGACGGCTCGCCGCAGCTGAAGCGCCCGCATCGCGTTCCAGGCCAAGAGGAGAGCGGCGACGATGACCAGGGCCACCAGGCCCTGGTGGAGGAGCGCGGACCGGAAGGCCGCGACGATCGTCGCGTTGTCTGCCTGCAGCGCCGTTCCCATGCCTGGCATCTCGTCCGCGCTCCCCTCCCGGCCGGCCGTCCCTCGGCTCGCCGCACGGACGCACCGTCCACGTACAGGTAGTGCCCGCGTCGTGCGTGGAAGTTCCCGGGACGGGCCCGAACGTCACCCGCGTGCCGGCCGTGGCGCTACGGTCGCCACCGTGGACGAGCTGACGGCACTGCTCCTCGACGCGAGAGGCGGCAGCCGCCGCGCGTTCGCCGCCTTCGTCCAGCAGAGCCAGCCGGAGATCTGGCGGCTCTGCGTGCACCTCGTCGGGACAGGTGACGCCGACGACGCCACCCAGGAGACCTACGTGGCCGCGTGGCGCGCCCTACCGGCATTCCGCGGCGAGTCCACCGCCCGGACCTGGCTTTTCGTGATCGCCCGCCGGAGCGCCGAGCGAGTCGCTCGTCGCAGGCGGCGCTGGCTGGAGGTCGCCGGCCGAGCTCCCGTCCCCCTGCCGGTACCGGGTCCCGAAGCGCGTTCGGAGCTCGAGGCGCTGCTCGCAGG
>JAJYGM010000749.1 GCA_021785095.1 Actinomycetes bacterium | reverse complement strand
AGCATGGGCCCCTCGCCTTCGGAGCGGCGGTGGAGATGGAGGGCGATGACCTGGAGGGTCTTGCCGAGGCCCATGTCGTCGGCGAGACAGCCGCCGAGCCCGCAGGCAGCCATCTCGTGGAGCCACGCGACGCCGCGGTATTGGTAGGGGCGGAGCTCGGCGACGAGACCGTCGGGGGTGCCGAGCTCGGGGAGCGATCCGTCCGCGAGCGCCGCGAGGCGCTCCGCGAGGTCTGCGAGCGGTCCTTCGGCGACGACCGGGACGAGCTCCCCGTCCATCTCGAGGCCACCGGCGAGGAGGGCGCCGAGAGCCTCCGCCGCTCCGAGCCGGCCGAGCCGGCGCGCCCTGAGGCGAGCGAGCAGGGCTGGGTCGGCCGCGACGAACCGTCCGCGCAGGCGCACGAGGCCTCGCTTGGCTTCGGCGAGCTGCTCGACCTCCTCCTCGGTGAGCACGTCGCCCCCGAGGGTGGCCTGCCAGCGGAAGGCGAGCAGCGAGCGAAGGTCGAACCCTGCCTCGTCGACCTTGCCCGGTGCGGTGACGATCGCAGCCCGCAGCTCGACCTTGTCGTGGAGCAGCTCTGCGGGCCAGAGCACCTCGATGCCGGTTCCCTGGAGCACGGTGGCGCCGTCGGCCAGCAGCTCGGCGAGCATGTCGTCGTCGAGGACGAGACCGCCGGGCACGCGTTCGTGGAGCAGCGGCTCGAGCGGCGGCCAGGCTCGCGCCCCACGACGGAGCGCGAGGAGCAGGTCGGTCTCCGCGTCCGCGCCGAACCGGGAGATGACGTTGGCCGGAGCGCCGAACAGCTCTGCCGCGTCGACGACAAGGCTCGACTCGACGCGGCTCGTGAGTTGGAGCACCGCTCGGGGCTCCTCGTCGCCGAGCTCCACTCGGAGCGCGACGGCCGCGCCTCCTTGGATCCCTTGGGACGCGTCCGCGAGCCAGGGCCGCAGGTCGGTCACGACCTCCGGCTCGCGGCCCGCGTAGCGGTTGCCGACTGCGAGAGCGGGCGCGGCAGCCGTGCGCACGAGGGTGTCGGCGACCGCGTCCCACGCCGCCCGCACGAGCGCCTCGGGTGACGCGAGGCGGAGCGGGAAACCGCTCCCGAGAGCGAGAGCGTGAGCCGCAGGAGGCAGCGAGTCGGCGAGCGACGCGAGCATCCGCAGCTCGGCGGGCCCGAGAGGTCCGACCTCCCACGAGTCGTAGCCGTCGGTGCTCACGGCAGGCAGCAAGCGCCCGGCCGCGACGAGGCCGAGGCCGGTGGTGAGCACGCAGGACCAGGCGATCGCGGACGGCCGGGCCGACGTCGGGTCGAGGCCCCGGAGAGCGGTGAGCGCGGCGTCCACGGACAGCCGGCGCGCGGGGACCCGTTGGCGGCGCACGACCTTGCCGCGGGGAAGGACGACCTCGATCTCGGCGTCGAGGCCGTCTGGCGCGGCGACGCCGCCCGGTGGCGCGTACAGGGCGAGCTCGCCGAGACGTGCGGGGTCCCCGGGCACGAAGACGACCTCGCAGCCGGAGGCGAGCAGGACGGCCGTCTCGTCCGGGCGGTGGGACCGGTCCCCGTCGACCTCTCCGGCGTCGCCGGGCCCGTCGTAGCGGGCGGCGCCGTCGGCGCCCACGCCGTGTCGCGCAGCGGGGCTCGTGACGGGAAGCTTCCGGTGCCGGACCGGAGAGCGCGTGGCGGGCGGGCTCTTGGCGGTCGACCTCTCGGCGGCGATCCGGCGCCTGGGTGCCGCGCTCACCGCGACGTGAGGGACGGTCCGACCGCGAGGTCTGCGCCGTCGCCGCGGCCCTGGTAGTCGGCGTGGGCGGCAGCAGACATCAGCCGGTCCGCGAGGACGTGGTCGGTGCCTCGGCTCTCGCTGCTCGCTCTCGAGGTGCTTCGTCCGGCCCGGGTCCCGGGATCCGGCTCGTGACGCCGCCTCGCCTGCTTGGCTCGCCGCCTGTCGCGGTGCTTCGTCCCCATCACGCAGCCTCTCGGGAGGTGCCATCTCGAGCGTCTCGACGAGCCGGATCGTCCTGCCCTGCCGACAGTGTGCCCGATCGACGAGCGCAGAGGGTGGATCGTCGCGGTCCTCGCCCGGGACCGCGTCGAGGCTCTCGTCGTCGCTACGGGCGGCGGCGCTCGGTGTGGTCACCGCTAAGCGCGGGCCGCCCCTCGGCCGTTAGGGGCTCCAGGTAGCCGGGAGCAGGTGCGCGGCACGGCGCAAATCGCGACGCGTCGCGCCGGGAGGCACTGCCAGGAAGGCGAGATGGTGGAGGACGACGGCGAGGAGGACGGGCTCTCTCGTCCGGCGACCAGGAGGTCGCGTGCGGGCGATGCATGGTCGTCCGCCGCGCACGCGCCGCGCCGACCCTGGCTGCTCGCGACCTGGGGGGTGCTCGCGCTGGGCCTTCTCGCGGCGGCTGGGAGCGCGACCGCGTGGTACGGCGCCGTCGGCGGGCGGGAGAGCGCGACGTTCCGGACGAGCGCGAAGTCGGTCACCTCGGCAGTCGCCACCGCCATCGGGCGGGACGCGGACTTCGTCGTCGCGCAGCAGGCGATGTTCGCGGCGTTTCCCCGTCTCACGAACCACGAGTACCTCCGCTGGTACAAGGCGATCGACGTCCCTGCCCGCTACCCCGGCGGGCTCGGCTTCTCCTTCGTGGAGAAGATCCCCGCCGCCGACCTCCACGCCTTCGCCGAGACGGTCGCGCGCGACCCTCTCGGCGGCGTCGTCGAGCCACGCCCGTCGCGCTTCGCCCCGTTCCCGCCCGGGCACCGGGCGGCGTACTGCCTCCCACGCTTCGGCTCCTACAGCGGCTCGACCCGCCAGAGCGAGGTCGCGACCTTCGACTTCTGCGCCCCGCTCGGACCGGTCGCCGCGTTCACCTCTGCGTTCGCTACTGCGACGTCGAGTGGCGCGCTGACGATCGCCCCGCCCGTCTCGCTCGACCCCGCGGTGTTCTTCGTCGTGGCGCCGGTCTACCGAGGGGGGGCCGTCCCGGCGCTTGCCAGCGCCCGCCATGCCGCCGTGGTCGGCTGGGCCCTCGGGACCTTCGACGGGACGGCGATCCTCCGCTCGGCGCTCGGCGACCTGCGCGAGACGGCGATCCGCCTCGCCTACGTCCCCACCCACGGCCCGGCGGCGAGGATCGCCTCGGTGGGGGCGGCCCGGGTCGCGTACGGCTTGGCGAGCACCGTCCCGGCGGGCGTCGGCGGCCACTGGCGGATCGTCGTCACGGGCGGCGCGCCGTCGGAGGCGCTCGCGCAGGCGATCGCCGTCGGGCTGCTCGTCACGGCGCTCGGCGTGCTCGCGTTCCTCCTCCTCCAACTGCTCGCGCGTTCGCGGGAGCGGGCACTGCGCCTCGTCGACGAGC
>JAJYGM010000590.1 GCA_021785095.1 Actinomycetes bacterium | reverse complement strand
TGGTGGCGCGCAGGTCGGCCGGCGTCAGATGGACCTCCACCGTGCTTCGCACATCGGGATTGGTCGGAATGGGGGACCTCCTGTCAGGTGTTGGCCGCGCTCGCATGTTCGGTTGCATGTCCGGTTCTGGTTCGGCGCCGCCACCGGGCGCGTATGGGTTCAGGCGGCAGGGGGTGGTCCGGTCGTCATGCGTCGCGGGCCAGCCGGACACCGGAGAAGGCCCATCGTGCCGAGGCGGGGAAGAAGTTCCGGTAGGTGGTGCGGGCGTGGCCGGCCGGTGTGGCGCAGCTGCCCCCGCGGAGCACGTACTGGTTGACCATGAACTTCCCGTTGTACTCGCCGACCGCTCCTGCGGCCGCCGTGAACCCGGGGTAGGGGGCGTACGAGCTCGACGTCCACTGCCACACCCCGCCGCCCGGGCGGTCGGGGCGTGCCGGCCGGGGGTGGAGGCGATCGAGGTGCAGATGGTCGGCGGCGGGGTCGCCGTCGCGGGTGGCCGCCTCCCACTCGAACTCGGTGGGCAGCCGGTAGCCGGCCCACCGGGCGAAGGCGTCGGCCTCGAAGTAACTGACGTGGCACACGGGCTCGGACGGCGCCACGGGGCGCGGTCCGCCGAGGGTGAAGACGTGCCAGCCTCCACGGCCCCTCCCCGGGGAGCCGGCATGGTCGTGGTGGGCGTGGCCTGCTGCGAGCTCGTCCTCCCGGAACCAGTACAGGGGAGCGTCCCAGCCGGACGACTCCACGGTGGCCCACCCCTCCGACAGCCACAGCTCGGGACGCCCGTAGCCGCCGTCGTCCATGAACTCGAGCCACGCACCGCAGGTGACCGGCTGGTCGGCCAACTCGAAGGGACGGAGCAGGACCTGGTGCCGGGGGAGCTCGTTGTCGAAGGAGAAGCCGTCGCCGTCGTGCCCGATGTCGACGATGCCGCCGGGGTGGCTCAGCCACGACGGGCTCCCGGGCGCCCCCGGCGCTGACCAGGTAGATGCGCTGCCGCCGTCGACGCCCTCCTCCTCGGCGAACGGTTCGGGGCCGATGAGCTTCGGGTCGTAGGCGGGAAGGAGGGGACTGCGCGACAGGACGTGCTTGATGTCCATGACCAGGAGCTCCTGGTGCTGCTGCTCGTGGTGGATGCCCAGCTCGACCAGGCTGGCCGCGGCGTTGTCGAGGCCGACTGCGAAGAGGGCCTCCATGGCGTCGTCGACGTGGTCCCGGTAGGCGGCGATCTCGGCGATGCCGGGGCGGGAGAGGAGCCCGCGTTCGGCCCGGGTGTGACGCGCCCCTACCGCCACGTAGTACGAGTTGAAGAGGAAGGCGTAGGCGTCGTCGAACGCCCGGTAGCCGGCGAGGCGGTCACCGAGCAGGAACGTCTCGAAGAACCACGACGTGTGGGCACGGTGCCACTTGGTGGGGCTGACGTCGGGCATGGACTGGACCGTCTGGTCCTCGGCCGAGAGTGGCGCTGCCAGGGCCTCGGTCAGGGCGCGGGTGGCCCGGTAGCGCTCCACCAATGATGAGGCAGTCTGCGTGGTCGTCACGTCCGCCATCGACGTTCCCTTCCGGCTGGCTCCCGGTGTCCAGGGTGCATGGCGATGGAACACCGTCCGCGACGACGTTAATCCCCATCGCCGCCGGGTCGTGCGCGTTCGTCGGACACGGTGGGTGACGGAGCGGCCCCCATTGGCGCGGAACAGGGCGGGTGCTACCCGCCTTTCGAGCGGTTGCCCTACGCCGGCGCCGGGCGCTGGTAGCTGCCCACGGGCGAGCGGAGCCCGACGGCGAGCCTGTTCGACTCCTTGATGGCGACGACGGCCAGGGTAAGGGCGACGATCTCGTCGGGGTCGAACTCGGCGGCGACGAGATCGTAGGGATCGTCCGGCCCTCCCGGCGATGCCATCAGCGTCAGGTACTCACACCAGGCGAGGGCGGCACGTTCGCGCTCCGAGTACACCGGCGCCTCCGTCCAGGCGGCGACGAGGTGAAGGCGCTGAGGGGCCACACCGATGGCGGCGGCGTCCTTGGTGTGCATGTCGAGGCAGTAACCGCACCGGTTCAACTGCGACGCCCGGATCTTCACGAGTTCGAGGAGCTCGGGCTCGAGGGTGCTGGCATGGACGGCTGCTTCCACGCCCAGCATCGCCTGCACAGCTCGAGGGAACACGTGGCGGTAGTCGACGCGCATTGGTGCATCCTCTCCGATCGCCCCGGGCTCCGATCCGCCCGCCGCGCCCGAGTTACCGTGAATATCTGTTGATGACTAGAATATCGAACCGATCGCGATTGGTCCCTCCGATGCGTTCCGGGTGGATGCGACGACCGCCGTCACGCGAGCCCGATGGAGCCGACCCATCGCGAGTTCCGCCAGCGACCCCGCGGCGGGCGCCGGTCGCAGCGCATCGGACGGACCTTCGCGGAGGGAGGACCATGGACGCGACGACGTTCCTCGGCATCCACCATCTCGACCTGTCGGTGGCCGATGCCGAATCAAGTGCTGACTGGTACGGACGGGTTCTCGACGCCCGGCGCCTCCGGCGCGTCGAGTTCCCCTCACGCACGATGATCGTGCTGGTCCATGACCGGTCCGGACTGGTGATCGGGCTCAACCAGCACCACGAGTCGGCAGGCGAGCCGTTCGACGAGCGTGTCGCCGGGCTCGATCACGTCGGCTTCACAGTGGAGAGCCGTGCGGCGCTCGATGAGTGGCAGCTTCGCCTGGAGCGGCTCGGGGTGCTGTTCTCGCCGGTCGCCGACGTCGCAGCAGGCTCTGCGCTCGTCTTCCGTGATCCGGACAACATCCAGCTCGAACTGTGGTGGCCCAAGCCCCACTCCTGAACCTGGCGACACCGGCAGCCACCTCCCGACCAACGGCTGAACGGCACGCGGGCAGCTACTCCGAGTAGTTCCAGTTGCGACTAGCACTCGCACGCACCGAGGAGCGGAGGTCAGACGCACGCGGATGCTGGGGCATGACCCGTCGTTCATCGGACTATCGCGGCGATGGCGGTGGTGAATCCAGGCGAAGAGGCTGACAGCACCGGGATCGGGTGTACGGGCCAGCCGGATGAGGAGGTCAAGCGGGTCGACGCCTGCTGGGGTGCGGTCCGAAGCGCACTCATGATCGGGACCTGGGCTGGCGCCTCGCCAGGTGCGCTTGCCGCTCCAGACCTTGCGGCTCACGACGGCGGGGCGGACAGCCTGCTCGCCCTGCTGATTGGTGGCGTCGATGTCGGGATTGTCGAGGAAGGCGAAGAGGGCGTTGCGCTCGGCGGCGAGGTGCGTGACCAGCCGGCGCTTGGCGTCGAGGGTACGGGCTTCCTTGGCCGGCAGCTCGATCGGCTCAGCCAGATCTGAGGCGACGCCCCGCGCTTTCCCGCAGCCGGCTCGCGGGCGCCGAGTGCGGCAAGCAGGATCTCCTTCACCTGCCGAGCGGCACCTCTCGCCCAGCCCGCCAGGTCGGACGATAGCTCGACGCAGCGGCGGGGCAGGTGAGCTGGGCAGTTCTGGTGGGTGGCCTTGTCGTAGCTGCGGCAGGCGACCCAGCAGTCCCGGACCAGGGTGCCATCGTGGTCCTCGTCGAGCAGCACGGTGGCCGCCTCGAAGCCCCGTCGCTCGGACACGTTGTAGACGGGCGCCTCCTTCGGGGCCGCCGCCCACAGCCAGGCACTACGGCCCTCCACCCGCCAGCCGGTCTCGCCCTTCACCACCATGCCGGCATCGTTGAGCTTCTCGACGATGGCCTCCTGGGCTGGGACGGAATCGCTGCCCGCTTCCTGCGCACCCGGCGAGAGCGCACCAGGAGCGACGGGCACCCCGAAGCGGGAGAGCACGGCCGAGGTTTCGCGAAGCTGAGCCCGAGGGCGTAGCGCAACCAAGTGGCAAGCCCACGAGCACGGGGCCCGATCTGACTAGCGGCAGCTTCGAGGCAACCGAGGTCTACTCAGGATGTCGACGCTGGAGGCGCTTCTTGCACGACCGGCACCGTCCGATCCCGACGGTGAAGCGGGTGACGATCGGCCGGGCGTCACGCAGCTCGCAGGAGAACTGCTCGGCTTCCCGCTCGAAGACCACCCCACCGCCGTAGTCGGGGCGGTACGTGGGCATCGGTGTAGCGAGCTCCCGGTCGACCGGCCCCACCGGTACGCCTCGATGACCGTGACGTCCGTGGTCCTTCCCCGAACGGCGACACGGACGAGCCGGCTCCGCTGCCGGGTCACCCTTGGAGAGCGGTGCCGCCTGGCGTTCCCCCGAACGCCGCCTGTCTTCCAGCAACGTCTCCTGCTCGGCGACGGAGCCGCTCACGGAGATGACCGCGGCCCGGAGAGCGGACAGCAGAACTGGCGGAGCGATGGTCGCGAGCTCATCAAACGTAGTGATCCCATAGGACCCGGCGCCGAGGCTTCCCACTCGAGGTCCGCACAAACGATCCCGCCGGCAGGCGGCGCACGAGCACCGAGGTCGTCGGCGCAAGCCGCCTGATGGTGTCGTGGGCCAGCGCAACGGCGGCCTCCCGTTCCTCCTCAAGCAACACCAGAACAGTCGGCGTGGTGTCCACGAGGCCAAGTGTGACAACGACCTTGTGCGGTTGGAGGCCGGCATGGACGAGGGCGAGCTCCAGGTCCTCGGCGAACACGGGACGGCCTCGGACCTTCAGGGCGTCGCCCATTCGACCGATCAGGTACAACTCCTCGTCAACCAGGACTCCGGCGTCGCCTGTGAACAGTCGGCCTTCCTCGAAGCGCGTCGACGACAAGGGGTTGCCATCGTGCCAGTAGCCGGCGGCCACTGACGCTCCTTCAACCACCACTTCGCCGACCGTCCCATCGGGGAGCTCCTCTCCGGACTCCGAGACGACCCTCACGATGGTGCCCGACAGGGCTCTGCCGCATGTCAGGATGCCACTGGTGTCCAGAGGATCGCTTCTTCTCTCAATGACCTTCGTACCACCGGCATTCAATCGGATTGTCCCCAGCGGATCACCGGGTCGGACTCCCGTGACAGCGAGGGTCGACTCAGCCAGGCCGTATGCGGGGAGCAACGCGCCGGGGCGGAGCCCGATGGCGCCCAGAGCCGCCTGAGCGCGTTGCAACAACCGCGGATCAGTCCGCTCAGCTCCCAGCACGATTCCCTGCACCGACGACAGGTCGAGCCCACTGCAATCGTCCATTCTGGCGCGTCGCAGTAGATAGCCGAGACCGAAACTGGGCATGGCGCTGAATGCGGCACCGTGCTCAGAGAAGCACTGCACATACCGTCCAGGGTCGGCGATGAAAGCTGTGGGGGACATCGACCACAGGTCGGATCCACAGCAGATAGGGGCCAAGAGGCAACCGACGAGGCCCATGTCGTGGTGGACGGGGAGCCACGAGGCGACGGGGAGCCCTGGTGAGAATCCCAACCACCGAGCGATGGCGTTGATATTGGCCTCGAGGGCGCTCGCCGGGACGGCCACGCCCTTGGCCAAGCTGCTGGAACCCGACGTGAATTGCAGCAGCGCGATCCGGGCGGGGTCCCGGACGGGGTCGGTCCCCTCCACGTTCGGGTTGCTGGGGGAGCGGTCAGGGGGCCGGGGCGAGGAGCTCGCCATCACCCCGCTCGCTCTGCGACCTTCTGCCGCCACAGCTTCAGAGCTGACGACCGGGATGGCGCGGGGCCCCGTGGCGGCGGCAGTGGCAGCTATGGCCACGATCTCGCCGGCATTCTCGGGGTCGGTCACGACCATCCGGGGACTGCCCGACATGAGCACGCCTTCAAGATGTCGAAGATAGGTGGTTCGGTCCTCGTACGCGGTCCGGGGAGCAACCGGGGAAGGGATCGCCCCCCGCAACAGAGTCCCGAAGAACGACGCTATGAACCGGGCGCTCCCCGGGAGGACGGTCATCACGACATCGCCAGCTCCCACGCCCATCTGCTCCAGCCCGGCCGCCGCCTCCCGCACGTCGCCGGCCAGCCGGTCGTATGCGACGAACTCCCAGGTGCCGTCGTCGGAGGCAAAATGGACGCCGCGCTGAGGATCGGGCTGATCGAGCCAATCGAGCAGACGCCGTTCAAGCCTGCTGCCTGGTCGCATCTCGATAGGCCCGGGCATCGTCTCCCTTTCCGAGGGGCAGTCACGGACGCGTCACCACCACCTTCCGTGGAACACCGGACCGCCAGGAGCAGATTCTGACCGAACCCGTGCGCACATGCCAACGCTGCCCTGATCATCGACGGCGCTCAACCCAGCGTCGAATCGAGCGTGACAACGCCCATCGTGCGAAAGCAATCTGGATTCTTGACACCCATTGGGGCACTCGCTACAGTCAACCCGCCCGGGTCGGATTGCGACCCGGTGCGGCGGTTCGAATTAAGCGGTTGTGGCGGTGGGGTCGAGTGCCCCAACTTCTGTGACAGTCGGTCGTATTCGGCGCGCCTTGTGTCTTCGCGGAACGGAGGAATACGTGATCGAATCCGAGGGCCGTCCCGGATCGAAATTGCTCGACGACAAGGCATCGTTCTGTTCCTTCATCCAGGGGGAATTTGATCTTCCTGAACGCCCAGATGGGCGCGATCGCCTGGTCGAAGACCTCGGCTTCGACTCCTTTCTACTGCTGGAGCTCGTCGTCGTTATCCACGAGGCATTTGGACGCTCCTCCACGACCGGGCCCAAGCCAGCAGGAGAATATCCGATCCTGACTACTGTCGATGACGCGCTTGCCTACGCGTTTGATACTGCTGCAGCATCCGGTGAAGCGGAGGCTACAGCCGTCCGTGCAGCGCAGTGAACAGCTACGCCACAGATGCCCGCTCCTACTCTGCATGCAACGATCGCAGGGACGATCGGATTGGGCTGGTAAGCGAGTTTGTGGACCGAGTCCTCAACGATCACAGCCGAGAAGCACTCCACGCACTAGTTGCGGCGAACTTTGTGGACCACCACCCCATCGTCTTCGGCAACCAATACCCGGACCAGCCGGTCGCGGGTTCGCTTACGACGATGCAAACATTGATCGAGGCACTCGATCACCCGTCTGCGGATCTCACCTTCCATCTCGAGGACGCCTTCGCCACCGGAGATCGGGTCGCTTACCGACTCTTCGGCTCCGGTCAAGTCGAGGGACCCGCCGTCCCCGTCACCTTGCTCTGCGAGTCGGTCGGCATCTTCCGCATTGAGAACGACCGCCTCGCTGAACGCTGGGGACCCATCAGCGTGGCACCGGTATGACGGGCATCACGCCCGTCGCGGAGTTTGCCGTGCCACCAACGGAGCCTTCTGATCTGCTATTACCGGCTGAGGTGCGGGCGTTCCGGACGGGACGCTGGGTCCGCATGGTTCCCGTAGAGCATAGCCATATCGACTTCCTCTACAGTCTCGTTTGCGACGAGTGGACGGGGCCGCGTTGGCGGTACCTCGGGGCGGTCCCACCTCGTGAGCAGTTCCAGACGGAAATGTCACAAGGACTGCTTGCCCAGTTCGTGGTGGTGGAGCGAGCCACCGGCCAGCCAGTCGGCCATGTTCAAGCGTACAATCCTGATATCAATGCGGGCGTAGCCTCCCTTGCAGCCGCAATGGCTCCAGCTGCTCACCGGACTGGAATCGGTATAGAGGCTGGCTATCTCTTTGCTCAATATCTGTTTCAGACATTCAGGCTTCGAAAGCTCTATATCGAGGTACCCAGCTTTAATCTGCCGCTGCTTCGCGGCGCCATTGCCGCGGTCGGGCGCCTCGAAGGCGTGTTGAAGGGCCATGTGTACTACGACGGCCGCTTTTGGGATCGGCATGTCGTTGCCATCTACAGAGAAGATCTCGCCGACAAATCCATGCGGGACGTGCTCCGTCAGCGCGACCTCACGCGGCCGGATAGGCGTCCAACCGACGGCCCGGCTGCATAAAGTAGGAAAGGATGCGCCCCTCGATCCTGACGTAAAGAGTTCCGTAGATTAGCTCAGTTCCCGATTCACTCGGGGGTAAACAGCCGCCGTCAACGCGCCGTATCGCCATCGCTGGTGCGCTACGAAGCGGAGTAATAGTTCGGCACTGACTTCAAGTTCAAAGGATCAGATCTATTATGCGACGATATTCTGAGAAAGCTCTGAAAGTTGCAGTGGCAGGTGCGGCAACCGCGGCACCCATCGGTGCGGGAGTGCAGTTTGCTTCTCAGGGGTCTGCGGTTGCAGCGGCCACCGGTTGCGCCCCCCCGTCCAGGTACCAGGTGACCTATTTTCAGGCTTGTATTGCAACGGGGCCGAACAGCACTGGTCTCTATGTTGACTCGCTTCATGGCTGGGGTATGGTGCAAGCAACGTGCTACAGTGGGGTCTGCCTCTTTGCGAATCCCGGTAAGTACCATGTAAGCATTAATGCGCCGGGCGGCAATGTCTTGGTCAATGGTCCCACGATTGATGTTCAGAGTAATGCCTCTCCGACCATAGTGAGTGGTCCGACTTGGACGGCTAACAAGAACGTGCCGGCGGGCAATTACTGCTCAGATCTCTGGTACCAAGATGGTCCCAGCCATTGGTCCTTGGCGACGGCGGCCTGCATCGACGTGCACTCCTGAGGCATACGAAAACGATCGTGCAAGTACTGTGGGGTCGAGCACCTGACGAACAAGAGTCGGGACTCGACCCCACAGATGATGCTGGAGGGCTGATGCCGTTGTTGTCGAACGTCGGCAGTGCGGACGACGTGGCGATCCGTGCCCGGGACCTCTGCAAGCATTTCGGCACTACCGCTGCTGTGCGAGGATGTTCCTTTGACGTCCGCTTCGGTGAGGTGACGGGCTTCCTGGGTCCCAATGGAGCCGGAAAGACGACCACGCTGAAGTTGATCGTGGGTCTGCTCAAGCCGTCGCAGGGATCAGTTCTCGTCGCAGGGCGGCCGTTCGCCGTCCATCGGCGACCGGCTGCCGTGCTCGGCTCGATGTTCGAGCAGGCTGGGTTCTTTCCGGGCTGCAGTGCACGGGCGCACGCCCGGATCGTCGCTGACGCTGTCGGGGTCTCCGGGCGCAGGGTGGAAGAGGTCCTCGACATCGTGGGCCTCGCCGCCGTGGCACGGCGTCCAGTGCGTGCCTTGTCGCTTGGCATGCGGCAACGCCTGTCGCTGGGAGTGGCCCTGCTCGCCGATCCGCCGATCCTCCTTCTGGACGAGCCGACAAACGGGCTCGACCCTGAGGGCATTGCCTGGTTCCGCGCGTTTGCCCGTGCCCAGGCTGCCCGGGGGCGAGCGGTCTTCATCGCCTCTCACCTCCTTGCGGAAATGGCACAGAGCATTGACCACGTCGTCGTGGTGGCCGAGGGCCAGATCCGTGCCGATTGCTCGCTGTCAGAGTTCATCGCGTCGGGTGCTGTCAGCACCGAGGTCCGTACGGACCGCCCCGAGGTCCTGGCGGCGGCACTCCGAGATCGCGGCTACGACGTACATGAGGTCGCGGCGACCCCCGGTCTCCTCGTGATTGCAGGAAAGGTCGCCGACGAGGTCGGCCGGATCGCGGCAATGGCGGGAACGCCGGTGCTCGCCCTCGGCATCCGCGAGCCCTCGCTCGAGGCCATCTACATGGCCCACACTTCGGGAGCGAGCCTGCCGATGACCGCGGGTTCCCTCGACCTGTGGGGTGCGGCGAGGGACTCGACCGGGTCGGCCGACCGCCGATGACGGTGCCAAACGTTCACCTGGGTCTTCCCCGGGCGGAGCTCCGGAAGCTCGTCATGCTCCGATGGACATGGGTGGCAGCGGGAGTGGGGGTCCTGCTCGCCGCCGGCACGGCCGGAATTCTGGCCGCCCGGAGCGGGGTCCCGAACTTCCCCGGGTCGGTGCATGTCATCCACCCTGACGTGGCCGCCAGGCTGCAAGAACAGGCAGATGCGGGTTCGCTCGCCGAGTACGGAGCGATCATATTCGGAGTCGTCGGAGGGACGATCGAGTGGCGGGCTCGGACCTGGGCCGTGAGCCTCACCGCCCGCCCAAGACGGTGGGACGTCGTGGTGGTGAAGTTCGTCGTTGCGTTCTTCGGCGGTGCCGCTATCGGCGTGGCTGGCACGATGGCTGCCGGGGCTGTCGCCTCCGCCTTCGTTCCTCACGACGCCCGGGTGTTCCACCTCCAACACGCCGCTGGAGCGCCGACGATCTCGATGCTTTGGCACGCTGTTGCCACCACAGCTCCTGGGACCGCACTGGCCTGCGGGTTGCTCGCTACCCTATGGAGCGCCATAGGCCTCCTCGTCCGTTTGCCGGCACTCGCCGTCACGGGAGCAGTGGCCTATGCCGTCGGCCTGCGTTGGTATCTGGCTGAAGCAGCGCCGAACCTGGCGCGCTGGCTGCCGGAATGGGCGAGTCAGGGCTTCGCCCAGTCTCCCCAAGCGTTGACGATCGCTGCCATAAGCGGCAGCAATCAGACGGCGACACCGAGCGCCGTCGCCGGAGCGGTGGTCGTCACAGCCGTGGTGATTGTGGCTGCGGTTGCAGCGGCCCTGTCGATCAGACGGACAGAGCGCGCGTGACTCCTGGCGGGCCGTCGATGGATGGCCGGCGCCACGTAGTGCGGGCCGAGTGGCGAAAGGTCGCCTGGGCCAAGAGCACGTGGGCACTCGTCACCGCGACCGGGTTGGCCGGCGGGCTGGCCGGGGCGGTGAACGCCTTCCATGAGCGGCTGCTGCCGGGTGCCTCTGCCGGAGCGCTCGTCGCACCGGCGGCGGCCAGCGAGCTGTTCGCCGCGATCCTCTGCGTGCTCGTACTCAGTGCTGAAGATGTTCACCATACGTGGACCACGACCCTCGTGGTCGTGCCGCAGCGCGCCCTACTTCTTGGCGCCAAGTGGAGCGTCGGTCTGACCGGTGCTGCGGCGTTCGCTGTCGTGTCGCTGAGCGGTTGCGTGCTCGGCGTCGAGGCCGAGGGCCTCCTCTTCCCGGTTGTCGGGCATATCTCGATGAGCACGCTCATGGTCGCCGCCAGCTCGGAGCTCCTGCGAATCATGCTGGCCGTCGTCGTTGTCGCCTCCGTCTGGATGGGGGTCGCCACGATCTGGCCGAATCGCTCCGCGGTCCTGACGCTGCTGGTGGCCTGGGAGCTGGCGGTGGCGAACCTGCTGGCCCTGAGCGACCCTGGGGTGGCCAAGTGGGTGCCCGAGGGGATTGTGCAGGTGATCGCTCCTCCGGTCCTCATGGTGAATCTCGTCGACCAGATGAACCACGGAACGCTCGTCTCGGTGCCGGTCGCAGCTGCGTACCTGACGGGCTTGCTGGCAACCCTTGCTGCCGTCGGTGCCTGGCGGTTCGTGAGCCGTGACGACTTCGAAAAGCGATGAGTGTGTCACCCGCCAGCATGGGACCGCCTTTCCGCCACCAGCATGGGACCGCCTCGTCTCCCATTGTGCTTCCGCCCGTAGTGTTTCCGGGCCGGCACGGCGATGTCACTCCGTGGGCCTCGTGCGGATCCCCGGCGCCTTGTCGACGGCACTCTCCGATCCGATTCGCGGCTTCTGCTGTTTGGTGCGGGGCCCCTACGTGGTGGGGCCTCGGACAGGCCGTACGGCTTGCACGTGGGTGGCACCGGGGTGATCCTCGGTGAGTTCCTGGCCGGACGGTCGTCTGACCGGCACCGGCTTCCTTCGGCACGCGGAAGTACCGCTCCACTTCTATCGGCTCAGCTCTGTGATGCGGCGGGTCCTGATCGACGAGCGGACGTGGCGCCCATTCGCCCTCGTACCCGCACACGGTGTTCGGGCTGAGGTACTGCCAACGGTTGCGCTTCCATCCCCCGATGGCGACGATGATCGTCAACTGGTCGGTCACGGGCGCGCCGGCGGTGAGAGGACCGCGGGTGCCGGCAGGTGTTTGAGGGAGCGTCCCTACTCGGCAACCAGCCGGGACAGCTCCCAACTGGCCGGTCGCTTGGCCCCATGGCACCTGATGCTTCGGTGCTGCACCCGCCCTCGGTCGTCCCGGCCGACGAAGACCTGTACCTCCGACGCTCCGGTGCGCGTACTTGGATGCCGGGGCGTGACCGGTCGCTCATCGGCGTATACGCAGTGGTGACCGTGGGGATTTCAGGCAATGAGGCTGACGGCACCGGGGTCGGGCGCTCGTGCCAGCCGGATGAGGAAGTCGATCGGGTCGATGCCCTGCTGGGTGGCGGTCCGGATCGCACTCATGATCCGGCCCTGGGTGGCGGCTCCTCGCCAGGTTCGGTTGGCTCCCCACACCTCGCGGTTCACGACGGCCGGCCGGATGGCCTGCTCGCTCCGCCAGTTGGTGGCGTCGACGTCGGGGTTGTCGAGGAAGGTGAAGAGGGCGTCGGCTTCGGCGGTGAGGTGCTTGACCAGCCGGCGGTTGGCGTGGTGGGGGTGGGCTACTCCGGCGAGCAGCTCGATCCGCTCAGTGAGGTCACGGTCGACGGCCCAGCGCTTGCAAACTATCCGATGTGAGCTGCAATCAAAGGAGAGCCGGTGGTGGGACTCGAACCCACGACCTGACGATTACAAGTCGCCTGCGCTACCAGCTGCGCCACACCGGCACTGGTGGCCCGCCCGGAGGCGAACCCTGCGAAGCCTAGAGGCCGGATCCACGTCCGAGTGCCGGGCGTCGTCCGCACGCAGGCGGCAACGGCCGCGCCGGTTCGTTGGTCGAGCTGCCGTCCTGCCGGTGGGCGCCATCCCGCCCCGGCCCGTGCGGTGGTTCTTGCACCCCTGCCCCCTGCCGGGCAGGCTTGCGGGGCATGGCCAGCCCTGAAGAGCCCCGCCGGCGCCCGGGAGCACGTCCGTCGCCGGATCGGCGGCCGTTCCCGTTCGCCCGGGCTGTCCTCCTCCTCGTCCTCTTCGTCATCCTCGCTGTGCTCCTCGTCAGTCAGGTGCACCCGACCGCGATCAAGGGTTCGGCCACCTCGCCTCAGGTGGCGGCCACCACGACGACGGCCCCCCACCCGACCACGACCACCACCACCGCCCCACCGACCAACGTCCCCGTCCTGGTAGCCAACGGCTCGACGTCCTCCGGGGCCGCCGGCGACCTGTCGAACCAGCTCCGCAGCGCAGGGTGGTCGGTCCTGCCGGCGGTCAACGCCACCATCTCGGTGGCGAAGTCGAGCGTGTACTACGCGGCCGGCCAGGAGGGCCCGGCCAGGGCCATCGCGTCGTCGCTCCACCTGCCGTCCAGCGCCGTCCAGCCGCTCACCAGCTCGGCGCCGGTGGCCGCCACCGGCGGCGCCGACGTCGTGATCATCATCGGTGCCGACCTCGGCCCCCAGGTGGTGTCGGCCTCCACGTCGTCGACCCTGGGGTGAGCGGTCCCGACGATCTCGGGCGACACCTGGGGTCGTTGGCCCCCATCGCAGCGGCCGGCCGGCGGGCGGCGGTCATCACCGATTTCGACGGCACGCTGGCGGCCATAGTCGAGGACCCCGGGGCCGCCCGCCCCGTGCCGGGCGCCCGTGAGGCGTTGGCCCGCGCCGCCTCGGTGTTCGGGACGGTGGCGGTCGTGTCCGGACGCCCGCTGTCCTTCCTGGCCCGACACCTGGGCGACATCGAGGGCGTGGTCCTCGTGGGGATCTACGGTCTCGAGCGGTGGGTGGACGGGAGCCCGGTCGAGGTCCCGGCGGCCGACCCGTGGCGGCCGGTCGTGTCCGTCGTCGCCGACCGCCTCGCGGCCGTGGCGCCGGACGGCGTCGAGGTGGAGCGCAAGGGGCTGGCCGTCACCGTGCACTGGCGCCGGCGACCGGACCAGGCGGCGCGGATGGCCGAGGCGGTAGCGGTCGAGGGGGAACGCTCCGGGCTGGTCTCCCACCCGGGTCGTGCCACGCTCGAGCTCCGCCCCCCGATCGACGTGGACAAGGGGACGGTCGTCGGCGAACTGGTGGCCGGCGCCGGCGCGGCGTGCTTCTTCGGTGATGATCTCGGCGACCTGCCCGCGTTCGCCGCCCTGGACCGGGTGGCGCTTGACGAGGGAATCCCGGTGGCGAAGGTGGTCGCAGCCGACGCCGAATGTCCTCCTGAAGTGGTGGCACTCGCCGACGTCCTGGTGGACGGACCCGCAGGTGCCGTCCGTGCCCTCGACGGGATGGCAGCGGCTGCGGCAGCACCAGCCGGCTGAGGTTGCACCAGCCGGCTGAGGTTGCACCAGCCGGCTGAAGTTGCACCAGCCGGCTGAAGTTGCACCAGCCGCCCGCTACTCGGCCGCCCGGAGCTGGTCCGCCAGCCAGTGGACCGGGTGGCGGGACGTGATGATGGACCGGGCGGCCTCGGCCCGTTTCGCACGCTCGGCGAGCGGCATCTCCAGCGCCTCGACCAGGGCGTCACAGGTCCCGCTCACGTCGTAAGGAGGGACCTCCACCACCGCGGGGGCGAGCTCGGCGAATGCACCGGTCTCGCGTGACAGGGCGACCACGCCGTCGGTCCGGTTGACCAAAGGTCCTTCCTTCGCCACCAGGTTCATGCCGTCGCGCACCGGGTTGACGACGAGCACGTCGTAGCGGGAAAGGGCTGCCAGCGACCGGGGGAAGTCGTCCTCCACGTGGAGGACGACGGGGGTCCAGTCGGACGTCCCCCACCGGTCGTTGATCCGCGCCACCTCGGACTCGACCTCCGCCTGGTAGGCGGCGTACTCGGCCAGGCCCTGGCGGGACGGGTAGGTGAGCGCGAGGAAGGTCACCCGGCCACGCCACTGGGGGAAGCGGGCCAACAGCTCGTCGTAGGCCCAGAAGCCGCGGAGGACGTTCTTCGACAGCTCCATGCGGTCCACCCGCACGATGAGCTTGCGGTCCGAGGAGCCGAGCTCCCGGTCGAGCATCGCCGCCGCCCTCGACACCGAGGGGCTGCCGGCCTCCTCCTCGAGGCGGGCGGGGTCGGTGGACAGGGCCGAGACGAAGGTGGGCGCCGGCGGGCCTTCGCCCAGGCGCGCCTGGCACGCCTCGTAGGCGTCGGCCCAGCGCCGCGCGTGGAAGCCGCATGCCCGGAACGCGGCCATTCCGGCCAGGAGCTCGGCGACGGCCCGGTCCGGGAGCATGGCGAGGACGCCGGGTTCGGCGAACGGCGTATGGCTGAAGTGCACGGCCCGGAGATCGGGCCGGACATCGCGGAGCACCGACCCCACCAGGCAGAGGTGGTAGTCCTGGACCAGGATCCGCGCACCGGTGGGAGCAACGGATGCCACCCGCTCGGCCACCAGCTCGTTGAAGGCGCGGTAAGCGTCCCATGCGCGGTTCCACCCGGCGTCGGGACGGGGGCTCCGGGCCCCGTCGAAGAGATGGTGATGGCAGAACCAGAGGGTGGCGTTGGAGACGACGTCGTAGGCCTGGCGGTAGAGCTCGGGGTCGGGATCGACCATCTCCAGCCGGAAGCCGTGGGCCGACATGTGGCCGGCGCTGGCCGCCGCCCGGTCGGCGTCGGAGAGGGCGCACGACACCCACGTCGCCCCGGAGTCGGTCAGGAGGGGGCGGATGGTCCCCGCCAGTCCCCCGGCCGACGAGCTCCGCACCGGATTGCCGGCGTCGTCGAACGAGAACGACAGCGGCCCGCGATTGGAGACGACCACGGTGGTCCCCGGAGGTCCGAGGAGGTCCCCGAGGGCGGAACCGGAGGGGCTCCGATCCGCGCCCGCCCGGTGCGGATCGAGCTGGCCTTCGCCGCTCGCCATCTCCCCAACCCTAGCGGGCGAGACCTCGGCCATCCCCGTTCACGTGAAGACTGCCTGCTCAGGGGCTATGGATCGGAGGGCCAGGTCCGACCCGCTCGTAGAGCACCACCCCGCCCTTGCTCGCGACGGGAGTGAACTGGTGCGAGATCGACGCCAGGACCTTCCGGTCCCCGGCCGAGAGGTAGGCATCGGGCAGGAGCACGTAGCGGATGGCCGCGGCGGCGGGCAGTCGCTGACCGTCCTGGGTGAAGCGGCCCCAGTACTCGGCGTGGAACGGCGTGGGCCACAGGTAGATCTGCGTTCGGTGGTCCAGGTGGGCCACGAACGGGTACCAGGCGGACACCGCCGCATCGGGCGGGATGCGGGCCTCGAGGGCGGACGCTCCCCGGGCGAAGGAGCCGTTCGGAGATCG
>JAJYGM010000264.1 GCA_021785095.1 Actinomycetes bacterium | reverse complement strand
GGCACTCGGCGGAATCGCGAACGGCGCGACGCAGCCGGCGGTGAACCTGTTCCTCTCGCGCCGAGGCCCGCGCGCGCGCCAGGGGCTCGCCTTCGGCATCAAGCAGGCCGGCATCCCGACCGCCACCCTCCTCTCCGGCCTGGCCGTGCCGGCGCTGGCCCTCACCCTCGGCTGGCAGGCCTCGTACCTCGCCGGCGCGGTCGTCGCGGCAGGAGTCGCGCTGGTCCTGTGGCGCCAGCGGGACGCCGTGGCCGAGGCCCGCGATGCCGCCCGGACCCGGCGGCCGGCGAGAACAGGTCCAGAGCCAGGCGACCTGCGCGGCGGGGAGCCGATCGCGCGCCGGCCAGCGCCCGAGCCTCCCCGGCCCGGGGGCCTCGGTGCCGGCCCGGCTCCCGGCCCAGCCTCCCGCGGCCCCGTCCTCCCGCTGGTCGTCCTCGCCTGTGGCATGGCGCTCGCCGTGTCGGCGGCCAACTCCCTCGGGAGCTTCGCCGTTCCGAGCGCGGTCGACCACGGTGTGGCACCCGGGCTCGCGGGGCTGCTCGCGTCCCTCGGCAGCGTCTTCGGGTTCTCGGCGCGGGTGGGGCTCGGTTGGCGGGCCGACGCAGAGCGTGCGGAGGCGCCCGCATCGCCCGTCGCCCGTCGCGCCTTCCTCGCCCGGCGCCACCTGGCGACGGTTGCGGGGGCGCTCACCCTCGGCACGCTCGGCTACCTGGCCCTTGCCACCGGGAGCCATGCGCTGCTCGTGCCGGGGGTCGTCCTCGCGTTCGGGGCGGGGTGGGGGTGGAACGGGCTGTTCAACCTGGCAGTCGTGCGCGCCTACGCGGACGGCCCGGCGCGGGCGACCGGTATCACCCAGGTGGGCACCTACCTCGGAGGGATGGCCGGGCCACTCGGCTTCGGAGCGGTCGCCTCCGGCGTGAGCTACGCGCTTGCCTGGTCGCTCTGCGCCGCCTTCGCCCTCGGCGGCGCGGCGCTGTTCCTCACGGGGCGTTCGCTCCTCCGGCGACACCCGATCTGGGAGGGCGCGGGGAGCCGCCCGTCATGAGCCGCCGAGCGCGCAGACGGTGTTCGCTGCGATCGTGGGTGCGGCGGTCGGTGGGAAGGGCCACACCGCACTGGCGTTGATCTCGCAGAGGACGTAGGTCGGCTCTCCGGTCGGCTCCGGCTCGCCGTACAGGAAGTCTGCGTCCCAGATGACGGGCAGGGCGCCCTGGTCGAGGCCGACGAGGCGCGCCAACTCCGGGACCCAGTCGCGTTCGACCTTCGCGCGGAGCGCCTGGTAGTCGGCGACGTCGCGGTCCAGCATCACCGGTTCGGGAGTCGGGGCGGTGGCTTCGACGGGGGAAAGGAGCCCCTTCGGCCACTGCCGGCAGAACCCGACGACCTCACCGTGGGACAGGTAGCAGCGGACCATCCCCTCGGCAAGACGGTCCTGGTAGGGCTGGTCGACCAGGAAGCCGGACCACGGAAGGCATGCCGCAGCGCGCTCGAGGAACTCTCCGAGGCGGAGCTCCTCGCTCGCACCGTCGCGCCGGTGGGCCTCCCGGACCTGGACCGGTGTCGCGAGCGCGACGGGTGCCGGCTCCGAGGCGAGTGTGAGGCCCCAGACGCCGTCCCCTCCGTTTCCCCGACCCTGCTTCAGGACGAGGCGCCGGTGGCGAGCCAGCCGGGGCGGGAGGCGGGTCGTGAGGTCGTCGATGCTCCGGTAGAGCTCGGTGTCGCTCCCCCAGCCGAGATGGCGGGTGCGGAAGAGGACTTCCTTGGTGCCGATCCGGGTGACGACGTCGGGATGGGCGGAGACCCAGGTGCCACTGTCGGAAGCCTCGCGGAGCAGCTCGTCGAGCTGCGCTCGGTTGGCCCCGTCCTGGATCGGGTTCACCCAGACGAGGAGGCCGTCGAGCCCGTTCAGGCGAGCACGCGTCTCCGCGACGCGGTCGTCTCCGAAGGGGAGGGGGACGACCTCGACGGAGCGAGCGGCCAGTGCGGCGAAGAGGGGGGCGAGCCCGCGGTCCTCGGCCGGTGCGCCGGCTTCCGGGGCCCCACGCCAGAGGATGCCGAGCCTCATGGGCGAGTCCCGGCGGTGCTGCGAGCGGGCGGCGCAGGACGGAGACGCTCCACCGGGAACACGCGCACTGCCTCGTGACCCGCCTTGCCGCCGACGACCTCCGCGACGAGGCCGTCGGCGTCCTCGAAGAACCCGATGCAGCGAAACCTGCCTCCCCGGATCCCCTCGACGCGCACCCATTCGCCCACTTGGAAGCCAGCCACCCAGGGCGCCCGCGGGCGCAGCGGGGGAGCGGGAGCGTCATCCCGGCGACTGCTCACCGGGTCTCCCAGGAGGCGAGTGCCGGCGCGGCGGCGATCTCGAGGCGACCGAGGAGCCATGCGACGAGCTCGGCGGCTGGCGCCTCGACGGTGACGGCCGCCACGCGGGATGCCGGAGCTGGGGACACCGGCTCCGCGGTTCGCCCGGCGCCGGGAGGGTGTGGGAGGCCGAGTGGCCCCGGGAGCGGCCCGACCCGCCCGGGAGCGATCTCCCATGCCTGGCCGGTGTCCGTCGTGCGGAGCACGAGCGAGCCATCCGGCGGTAGGCGGTCTGCCAGGCGGACGACCTGGTGCGCCAGCTCCTCGATCACGTAGGCGCCCGGCCAGCTCGCCGGGGTCGCGCCGGTGCCGAGGTCGACCCGGTGGACCTCGACTTCGCGCCAGCGACGGAACGGGAGCTCCGCGAGCGGTCGTGCGCCGGCGCCGAGCAGCGCCGTGCCCGTCTCCCACACAGACGGTGGCGTCGCGTCGTACGCGGCCTCCAGCCGGGTGATCGCGGCGGCGAGGTCCGCGTGCAGCGCCTCGAGGTCCCGATCCGCACCGGCCTCGATGTCGGCCAGGCGCTGTGCCGGCCCGCCCGGGTACTGCGCCACGACTTCGGAGCGGCTCGCGCCCTCGAGGATGCCGGCATGGCTGTCCGCATTGCGTGCGAGATGGGTGAGCACGTGCGCGACCGTCCAACCGTGCAGGCGCGAGTCCCGCCGGGCCACGTCGGGTGGGAGGGCGGCAACCTCGGCCAGCAGGCGCTCGTGGCTCGCTCGTACCCCCGAAACCGCTGCCAGCAGTCGCTCGTGGCTTGCTCGCACCCCGGAGACCGGCGCGCCTGTAGGCGCACCGGCCGGTGACCCGGCAGCGCTCGGCTCGCTCATCGCGCCGCCACCCGGACGAGGCGGTCGGCGGGCCGGAGGGTCGGGTTCTCGCGGATGCCGAGCGTGACCTTCCCATCCCGCACGAGGCCGAGGAGGAGCCCGTCCAGCTCCGCACGCGCCGCCCGCAGCGTCGTGCCGACCTGGTCGGGGGTGACCTCGACCTCTTCGAGGCG
>JAJYGM010000089.1 GCA_021785095.1 Actinomycetes bacterium | reverse complement strand
CCGAGCGCCGTCCGTGCCGTCTCGTCGGCCCTCGTCGACATCAACACCACGTACAACTACCAGCAGGCCGCCGGGGCGGGAACGGGTATCGTCCTCTCCTCCAACGGGCTGGTCCTCACCAACAACCACGTCATCAGTGGCGCCACCTCGATCTCGGCCGTCGACATCGGCAACGGTCAGACCTACAGCGTGAAGGTTCTCGGCTATGACCGCACGGCCGACGTCGCCTTGGTCCAGCTGGAAGGCGCCAGCGGCCTGACGACGGCGTCGCTCTCCTCGAGCGGTGCGCCGTCGGTGGGCACATCGGTGTACGCCCTCGGGAACGCGGGCGGAGCCGGCGGGACGCCGTCGATGACCGCCGGGTCCGTGGTCGCCCTCGACCAGTCGATCACGGCGAGCGAGGACAATGGCTCGTCCGAGCAGCTGTCCGGCCTCATCGAGACGAACGCCAGCCTCTACCCGGGTGACTCCGGTGGGGCGCTGACCGACGCCTCCGGAACAGTGCTCGGTATGGACACCGCCGCATCGACCGCCGTGTCCTTCAACAACAGCGGCCAGGGGTACGCCATCCCGATCGCGACGGCCCTGTCGATCGCCGATTCCATCGAGGCCCACCACGGATCAGCCACCATCCACCTCGGGACCACCGCGTTCCTCGGCGTCGAGATCTCGACGACCGCCCGGGGTACGGGAGCCACGATCGCTGGCGTGATCCAAGGATCTCCGGCCGCATCGACCAGCCTGGCGAGCGGGGACGTCATCACCGGCCTCAACGGCTCGCCGGTGACCTCGGCCAACTCGCTGGCCAACACGATCGCGGGACTGCGCGTCGGCCAGACGATCACCCTCACCTGGAGCGATGCGAATGGGACGCGCCACACGGCGTCGGTCACCCTCGCAGCCGGCCCGCCCCAGTAGCAGCCTCCCCCCAGCCCGCCCCGTCCGGCCCTCTCTTCCTCCCCGGGAGGGCCGGACGGCGGGCTACCCTGCGAAGCGAGGCGCGGGAACGTTGCACTCCCGGATCCGTTGCGCCAGTCGGGCTCCCCGGTGACCAGCGGTTCGCTCAACGAGTCACGCATGTGGGAGGGGCGCACCTAAGTTGGTCGCGTGATCGCTGGGGTGTCTCAGGCACAGGACTTCTGGACGCGACCTCTGGTGGGGATCATCTCGCTCGTCCGCGCCGACGGTCGGCTGCACGCCACGCCGGTGAAGGCGGTGTACTTCGTAGAAGAGCACCAGGTCCGTGCCGCGATCCTGGTCGCCCGGCGCAGCGTCAAGGCCCAGATCGCTGGCTCCGGTGTCGCTCGCGCGGCGATCACCGAGCAGGACGCTGCAGGCTGGGTGTCACTTGAGGGCCCCTGCCGCCTCAGCGACGACCCCTCGTTGCTGATTCGCGCCCGTGAGGCCTACCAGCAGCGTTTCTCCCAGCCCTCCACGTGGGGGGACGTCGTGCTCACGATCGACGCCGCGCACATCGGCACAGGTGGCTGACGCGGCGCCCGACCGATTCCTCAAAGCCCCTTGCCTCATCTGTGGCGCACGGCAGGACTCGAGAGTTCCCGGATCGGTCCGCCGTTCCCGACAGCATCCTGCGGTCGAGTCAGAGATTGAACACCGTCGTGGTCGTCGTGGGCGTTGTCTGGGTCGAGACCGGCTTCAGCCCGAGGAGGTGACGAACGACGTTCAGTGCCACGAGGGCCCGATGCCCGTCGCGTCGAATGGTCAGAGTCCAGGCGGAGGCCCGCGACCCGCTCTGGGCCCCGAGTGCCAGGATGTCGCGGACCACCAGGTTCTCACGATCGACGAACGCCGCGATCGCCCGTCCCAGGGCACCGGAGGTGTGCGTCGCCAACATCTGATCCTCGAAGGTTCCCGTGGCGTCGGCATACGTCAGATCGATCCGAGCGAGCTCGCGCTGTGTCGACTTCTTGGTGAGATGACCCAGTGCGCGGAGCCAGCGAACTCCGGCCGCGGCGAGCGTCGCCGAGTCGGGCACGAAGCGCGCACGCACCTCCCGTAAGGGCAGTGCCGGCCCCTCGCCGAGGAGAAAGACCTCCACTGGGCGGAGGAAGGCCATCCCCTCCTGGAACAAGAACGCGTGACCCGCGTCCGGGAAGAGCAGCATCCGCGATCCCGAAATCGAATGTGCCAATGCCTGGTCGTTGGCGGGTGCCACGAGACGGTCGCGCTGGCCGTCGGCGATGAGCGTGGGCGCCGTGATGTGCACGGCCTCTCGCCCGGCAGGGTCGCGCCCGAGGAACCATGCCCGCACCGCGGATCGCTGCGCGGCGGCAACCGCCGCTGGCACGCGGGAGGGCGCGCGATAGGCAGCCAGACTGCCGCTCAGCGCCTGACCGGCCAGCACCTGGTCCGCCGGGTAGAGCTCGGCCATGGCCGCCTGCGGATCACTGCCGGTCAGCGCGGCGACGTCCTTCTGGGACGGTGCAACGGCGTCACCGCCGCCCGGGAACGTGGCGCACAGGACCAGCCGGCGCACTTGAGCGGCGTGCCGCACCGTGAGCGCCTGGGCGATGAGGCCACCCATCGACCACCCCAACACGTCGACGCGGCCGACGCGCAACGAGGTGAGGAGTGCGCTCGCCTGGTCGGCCATCGCGTCGATTGATCGGATGCGTGCCCCACCCGACGTCTTGCCGATGCCAGCGTTATCGAAGACGATCACCCGGAAGTGGCGGGCCAGCATGTCGACGAAGTGGGGATCCCACGTCTCCATCGTGCCGGCGTAGCCCATGACCAGGACGAGGACCGGACCGCGTCCGAGCGAGCGGTATCCGACATCACCCCTCGTGGTGTGCGCCACGTTGACGGGCGCGGTGACGATCGACGCGGACGACGTCGTGTGTTGTGGCACCGAACCGCAGGCGCTCATTGCGAGTGACCCGGCTGCCACCGTGAGCGCCGCCGCACCCCGGCGCCACCGTCGCGCCACTGCCATACCTCTGACACTACTGCGCGCCCCTCAAGGTGCTCGAACCCAGGCCGGACGAGAGCCCCTACGACGCCGCGAAGTCGACGTCCTTGGTCGCCACGGTGCCGGCGGTGCGGCCCGGAGCCGTCTGGCCGGACCAGTAGAGGTTGGTGTGCGCGATGACCTGTTCGGGTGGAGGTGCTCCCCACGGCGTCAAGTCCTCGGTGGTGTGGGCGTCGCTCACCAGCGTCGCGTCGTACCCGCGCGCGAACGCCCCGTGCAGGGTCGAGCGGATGCAGGCGTCGGTCTGGGCGCCCACGACGACCAGTCGACCGACAGCCAGCTCGTCGAGGACCGACTCAAGCGTCGTCGCCTCGAACGCATCCCCATAGTTCTTCTCGATGAGCGGCTCGTCTTCGCGCGGATCGAGCTCGGGCACGATGCGCCAGTCGTCGCTCCCTTGCGCCAAGCCGTCGTCTGAGTGCTGGACCCACACCACGGGGACGTCCTCCTTGCGGGCACGCTGCACCAGCTCGTTGATATTGGCGACCACCGCGTCACGCTGGTGCGCCTCGGCGACAACGCCATTTTGGACGTCGACGACCAGGAGTGCCGTCTTCGGACGATCGCTGAGTGTGGACATGATTCCCCCCTTAGAGCTTGAGCCCACCGTACGGGTGATCCAAGTCACGCCGATCGTGCACCAGTGCACCTGAGAATCGGCCAGTGGACAGCTCAACGTCGAACGCCCCAAGCACTCCTCTGGTTGCCGTCCGAGTTGAGGGACGTGATGCTCGCCCCTTGAGGCGGCAGGTGCCTCGGGTGAGGAAGTCGGTCCATGCACACTTGCTCCCCACGGTCAAGGAGGAACTTGGCCCCCGTGGGGCCATGCAACCGCCCGCGGATCAGCCACACGAGTTGGCGGACGTCGCCGCGTGCCACCACCTACTCACCGCACCAAGCAAGGAAGGTCACCGTTGCGCTCTGACTAGCCAGCACGCGCGGCTGGCAGGAGCACTTCGTGGGTCGATGTGCCTAGCGACAGCCGTTGACTGCTGGCAGCACGAGATCCTGGCTGAGATGAAGGGTGTAGCGATGTGATCCGACGGCGTACGCGACGTCCGCTCCACGGATCTTCCAGGGACCGGCGACGTCCGAATGAAGCCGGATCCGAATGACCAAGAAGTTCCACACGTGGGACTCGGAATACGGCTTCACCACGCTGCCGCTCGCAGACCGGGAGACGGCCGTCGTGGTGACCACCGGAACGCGAAACGAAGCGGCCACTTCGCCCGTCGTGGATCCGGGGTGACGCTCAACGAGACTGCTCGACACTGTTGCCCGGAGGGCCGCATCAGTAGTGATCGTCACCGACGTGATGCGCACGGCACGGGGGGATGCGTTCACGAAGGCGAGGTTGGCATCACCAACCTGGCACGTCTCGAGCGACGACAAGCGGTAGGTGTACCCGAGATTCCACCGTCCCACGCTGACCAAAGGCGTACTCGGGGTCGCCCCACTCACCGAGCTCCCGGGAACCGCCAACACGGGCGCGCACATCACCAGGATCGCTGATACCCGACCAAGACGCCGCAGCAGACAGGGTGCACGGTGTCCGTGAGCAGTCACAGTGCCGATCGTACGACGTACGGAGGGAGGTACACGCCCTCCCCCTCGTGCGACTCAGCGATCGCCCTGTCACCCAGATCCCCACCGCTCAGTGAGGAGACAGGTCGGTGAGATCGGCTCGATCACACTTGGCGAACACTGCGACCTCGGCGACACAGGACTCACCCCAACTCGCAGTCGGAGCTACGAAGTCCGTCGCGTCTCGACCCGGGTGATCGCGGCTGCGTCACCGTCTCCCGGACCTGACTCGAAGCGAAATGCTCGCGCCAGACTTCTCGGGCCAATGCGGCCCGCACACCGGCACGGACGCGAGCGCTCGCAATCGTCGACATCTTCGAGCTCCACCTGGCATTCAGGGCCTGGCACGACTGGCTGCACCAAAGATCGTCAAACGAAGAGCGCCTTCGCAGCTGGCTGGTAATCGCTCACGTGACTGCGTGAGTGACCGGGCTAACAGATCGCGTGACCTACATGCCTCGTACCGGCAAGGTGACAACGTCGAGCACGTCGATGAGGTCCGAGATCTTCACATCGGGAACGTATCCGTCACTGGGGCTCGCCTCGGCACCATTGGTCAAGAGGATCGGCGTCATTCCTGCGTCGCGCGCCCCCTCGAGTTCGTTGCCGCCACCGTCGCCCACGTACCAGCAGTGTGCGGGAGAGACCTCGAGCCGGTCGACGACCGTGGCGTAGAGGAGCGGATCGGGCTTGGAGACGCCTTCGAGGCAGGACAGGTCGGTGGCGTCGAGCAGTGGCTCGTAGGGTGAGGCCGACCACCCCTCGGCGGTCTCAGTGCTGCAGTCGCTGATCAGGCCCAGCCGGTATCCGCGGCCACGCAACGCCTTCAAGACGCGCAGCGCGTTGTCTCGAGGGGCGCGCAATCGGGCGGCCGCCTCGAGGTGGATCCGTAACGCTTCCTCTAGTTGGGCCTCCGACGGAGTCGCCCCGCTCTCACGGGCGAGTCGTGCCAGGGTGGTCCGGGTGTCCCCGTAGGCGCCGGTGATCCGGTCGCGATACGAGGAGCGAAGCAGTGCCCAGAAGACATCGCCATCGATGCCGAGCGACTCGGCGGTCTTGCGCGCGAGCGATCCACGCTGAGCCTCCACGTTCGGGTCGGTCAAAGTGGAAATGAGGTCGAAGACGACCGCCAACATCGGGCCATTCTCACACCTCGCCCGAGCCTGACCCGCGCGTCGCCGCTCCGGCTGGCCCGCGGGCCAACCTGTGCTATTACGGGTTCCGTAGTAGTTGATGCATCGGGAGGTTGACGTGGCCCGCAGTCGAATCGGGAGAACCCAGGATGCCACCGTGCTCGTGCTGACGAGTCTCGCGGAGGGGCCCAAGCACGGCTACGCACTGATCAAGGACATCGAAGCTCTCACCGGAGAGGTCATGGGTCCGGGGACCCTCTACGGGGTGCTCGTCCGCCTCGAAGAAGAGGGACTGGTCCAGTCGCTGGAGTCAGAGGATCGCCGCCGCCCCTACCGACTGACTGGCCAGGGCGCGGCCGCACTGCGCGAGCGCCTCGAGACTTCGCTGCGCATCGCCCGACTCGGACTGTCCCGACTGGGGACGTCATGACACCACGGGCGATTCGGCTCGCCCTGCGGCTCCATCCTCGGTGGTGGCGTGACCGCTACAGCGAGGAGGTTGGGCTGGTCTCCCTCGACGTGATCGCGGACGGTCAGTCGGCGTCGCGACTGGCCATGAACCTCCTGCTCGACGCCGCACGTCAGTGGCTTCGCCGTCCCGCTCTCGACTCCCCGCCCCTCTCGCCCATCCGTTCGCAACTCGCTGGCGCCGCAGCGGCCCTGCCCTTCGCACTCGTCCTGCCTCTGGTCGTCTACACGATGATGGGGCAGACCTACCGATCCGCGCTCACGACGCGCATCTCTGGCGGACCGACGCTGTATCTGACGTGGCCGACTCCCAGTTCCTTCACCGGGCGCCGGTGGGAGACGATCGCGCACGGATCCCACTTCGTCACCGGTCCGACGGGACCGCTGGTGCACGGCTCGATGTCGTGGGCGACCTATCTCTCGGGCGTGGGCGCCTTCCTCGTTGGCTGGCTCAGCGCGCTGTCACTCCTCGGCCTCCTCATCGCGTGGGCCGGTGTCCGCTACGCCGTTCGCACCAGCGACGCACCCCGGCGTTCGTGGCGAGTTCTCTCGTGGATGCCGGGACTGGCCCTCATCGTCATCGGCGCGCTCTTCCTGTGGGTGAATCATCTCAATCAACAGCCCGTCGTCACGACCGTGATGACGTCGGGCCACCCGGTCTCCGTGATCGGCATCGAACACCCGGTGCTCGCACGGGTTCTCGGTGACGTGAGTCTGACCCTGGGCCTCGGATTATGGCTCGCGGCTCTGGCGTCTCTGACGTACGTCGCGTCACGAGTTGCGGCTGACGTCCGCAGTTCGCGGCTCCCGATCACGCTCAGTCGGTCGGTGGGCCGAATGATGCCTCTGCTCCTCCTCGCGTACGCGCTGTGGATCATTGGGCTGCGCTCTCAAGCATCTGCGACGACTCGGGGACAAGTGACAGTCGGCTACGCGCACGCTGGGTGGTGGCCAGCAGCCATCGTGGCACTCATACTCGCGACCGCACTCTCGCTGCGAGGTCTCATCACCCTCCATCGCCTCCGCCCGAGAGCACCCGACGTCTCGCCTGCTGTCCAGCCGCTGAAGAGCGCGTAGCAGTTGGCGCAACATCCAGCGGAGCGGCGGTCTCGGGATCTAAAACGCTCCATCGGGTTCGCCCTCAGAATCGGCACGTGCCGGTGAAGGTGCGAGAGGGTCTCCGGGTTGTTGGGGGTCGTGCGCTACCCGCGTGTCAGTGCGTCTTGGCTGCGCGGATGGAGAGCTCGACGAGCGCCGCGACGAGCGCGACGAGAGCGAAGTCGGCCGCCGCAGCCCAGGTCATGGCGACCGGGTAGCCCAAAATGCCGTGCGAGGCGCGTAGGGCCGTGAAGAACAGGGCACCGACGGTCGCGACGCCGATCGCCGAAGCGAACTGCTGGGCGGTGCTGAGCGCCCCAGCGGCCAGGCCGGCCCGCTCGGGTGAGACGTCGACGAGGGCGCCGCCGATGAGGGATGGCAGGACGATCCCGTTGCCGAGGCTGGCCGCTGCGGTGGGCACCACGATCCACGCGAGGGCGGTGTGGGTGCCACCAATGTGGAGGCTGAGGGCGAGCAGCCCCAAGCTGGCGGCGGTGAGCAGGCTCCCGGCGAGAACGCTGCGTCGGCCGCAGCGGGCGAGCAAGGGCGGCCCGGCGAGCGCGCCGAGGGAGAACGTGACACCGGCCGGCGCGAAGACCAGGCCGGCACCGAAGGCGTTGAGACCGAGTCCGGCTTGGAGCAACAGGGTGAGGGTGAACATGAAACTGCCGAAGTAGCACATGAAGGCGGCGTTGGCGGCTAGGCCCGCCCGGAACGTGGGCGTGCGCAGAAGGGTCACGTCCAGGAGGGGGGTGCCGCCAGACTCGGTCAGGCGCCGCTGCCAGGCCAGAGTCGCCGCGGCCAGCGGGATGGCGGCGACCATGCACACCCACGTCCACGCCGGCCAGCCCTCGCTGCGCCCGAGCGTGAGGGGCACCAAGACGGCGCCCACGGTCGCAGCGGCGCCGATGGCCCCGAGCGGGTCGAGGTCGGGTTGCTGCCGTCGCGGGGGGTTCGGCAGCATCCGCCAAGCGAGGATGGCCGCGACCGCGCCAATGGGAACGTTGACGAGGAAGATCGCCCGCCAGCCGAGACCGGCGAGATTGGCGGTGATGAGCGCGCCGCCGAGGACCTGGCCGGCGATCGCGCCGAGCCCGGAGGCCACGCCGTACCAGCCGATCGCCCGTGGCCGGGGGGGGGCCGGGACCGCGGCGGTGATCAAGGCGAGCACCTGAGGCAGCATCGCCGCCGCAGTCAGGCCCTGGGTGAGACGGGCAACCACCAGCTGGCCGGGGTCCGTCGCGAGGCTGCACGCCAGCGAGCTGAGCGCGAAACCAGCCATCCCGGCGATGAAGAGGCGGCGGTAGCCGAACAGGTCGCCGAGGCGCCCGCCGGTGACCAGCCCGGCGGCGTACGCGAACGCGTACCCTCCCACGATGAGCTGCAGGGCGCCGTCGCTCGCGTGCAGGTCGGCGCGCAGGGAAGGGGCGGCGACGTTGACGACGAAGAAGTCGAACTGGCCCATGAACATCGCGCTCAGCAGCACCGCGAGCATCCCAGCCGACATGGCCGGAACCACGACGTGCCCGTCCCGTGATGTGGCAGGGCCAGTCTGGGTCATCCACGCTCCTGAGCCGTCGTTTTGGATCGTAGATACTGTATATCCACGTTAGAGACGGTAGGCTGGCGGCATGAAGTTGTCCGAGGGGGTGGAACAGGGGCTGCACTGCGCGCTGCTGCTGGCCGAGGCCCCGGCGGGGGTGCCGCTGCCGCGCCGCGTCCTGGCCGAGCACTACGGGCTGCCGGAGGCCTACCTCGCCAAGCACCTCCAGGCATTGACGCGGGCCGGGCTGCTGCGCGCGACGCCAGGGCCGAGCGGCGGATTTCGCCTGGCTCGACCCGCGGACGAGATCACCGTCCTCGATGTCCTCGAAGCCATCGATGGCCCAGCGAGCCCGTTCGTCTGCCAGGAGATCCGCCAGCAGGGCACCGGCGCAGCGCGCCCCGAGGAGTGCACCCGGCCCTGCGCGATCGCTACGGTCATTGTTGGCGCTCACCAGGCCTGGCGGGAGTCGCTGCGCGCCGTCACCCTCGACCAGCTCGTCAAGCGCGTTCCCCAGACGCTGCGCAAGCGCAACCGCGCCAAGTTCGGCTCCGACCCTGCCGCGTGACGGCGCCCAGCGACTGCGTGTCCAGACGTCGCACGATGGGCCTCGCTCCCTTCGGACGCATCCAGAGACTGGTGGTACCTCGTTGTCGGCGGCGCCGGCAGTGATGCCGTCATCGTCGGCGGCTGTGGGAGCGGCGATCGATCAGCGTCTTTGCTGCCGCCAGCCGGGCGCTGCTCGGCGTGACAGTCACCACCGCCGCGTTCGCTGCCCAATTCGAGCCGATCCCGTCAGTAGTGTTGGGGACCGTCACCGGCGTCGGCGGAGGAACCGTCCGCGGCGTGGAGATCAGGGAGGTTCCAACGGCGCTCTCGAGTGGCCCGTATGCCATTCCCGCGGCCTGCGCTGCGACGCTCACCGCCTTGGCGCTCGCGTTCCATCTCTACGGTGGCACCATCGTCGTCGTCGTCGTCGCCGCAGTGTGCTTCTCCCCCCGCATGCTTGGGGTGCGCTTCGAACTGAACGTCCCCGTCTCGCACCCCAGCGTCACCGCGAAGACGCGCTCGCCGTCGGAGGAGGACTCGTGACCGTGTCTCTCGGTGATCCAGGCACCGTCATCATCTGCGGCGACCACTTCGACGGGCACGCTGACTCCCTCGGGGGCCCCATCGAGGTCCTCGTCCGGGACGAAAGGATTGCCGAACTGGCACCCAGCGTTTCCCGACCCCCTGGGGCCCGGGTGATCGACCTCGCCGGCCACACCGTCACCCCCGGCTTCATCGACTGCCACGTCCATCTCACCATGGACGCCTCCCAGCTCTCCACCCAACTCCTCGATTCGGCAGCCACCAAAGCGCTCGTCGGACTGCGTCTCGCCAACGACTACCTCGACCAGGGCTTCACGACGCTGCGCGACCTGGGCAGTGCGGACCCCGAATGGCCGACCATCGACCTGCGCAGCGCCATCGCGGCTGGCACCGTCGCCGGCCCCCGGTTGGTCGTGGCCGCCCACTTGATCGGCTCGACCGGCAGCCACGCCGATATCGACAGCCTCTACCCCCCGAGATGGCACCTGCCGGTCAGTGACCCCGCCGACGGTCCCGCCGCCATCCGGCGCCGAGTGCGACGCGAGCACAAGTACGGCAGCGACTGGATCAAAACGACCAACACCGGCGGCTATTTCAGCCCCGGTGACGACCCGACCCGGGTCACGTGGTTCGACCAGGAGATGCAGGTGCTCTGCGACACCGCCGCTCAGCTCGGCCTGCCCGTCGCCGTCCACACCGGCGCAGCGCAAGGCTGCACGCAAGCCATCGCCTGCGGGGCCCGCAGCCTGGAGCACGCCTACCTCATCGACGACGAAGCCATCGCCCTGGCGGAGGACGCCGGAACGTTCATCGTGCCCACCATGCAGATGACCGCAGAAGACCTCCGGGCACTCCACGAGGGACGCCTCACTCCCTACACCGCGGCCAAGTTCGAACGTGACGCCGAGCAGATCTTCCAGTCCCAACGGCGCATCACCGCCAGCCGCGTCAAGATCGCCTACGGCACCGACTGCGGGATGTTCCCCTTCAGCCACGGCAACCTCGAGTTCCAGGCCATGGTCACCGCCGGGCTCGACCCCGCCCGGGCCCTGCGGGCCGCCGCCGGGACCGCCGCCGAGCTCCTCGACCGCAACGACATCGGCGTCCTCGCGCCCGGCGCGTGCGCCGACATCGTCGCCATGCCCGGAGACCCGATCGCTGACATCGCTGCCACCGCCAAGGTCGACTTCGTGATGATCGGTGGGCAGTTGAGACGCGAGCCGCAGCAGCCTCGTCCCTGAAGCGGTTGGGCTGCTCGGTGCGGTTGGGCGCGACCCTGTTCAATCGCTTCGGCCCCAGGTTCCGCGGGTGTGAGGACCCGGTCGACTGGCGCCGAACTCATCGGGTGATCACCTCCTACGCGTCCGGTTCGACCGCCGGGAGAACGTCGCAGGACCTTCCGGACACCGGGCTCGTAGCCTCACTCGTCCCGTCTGCTCGCCGCCGCGATTGCTCGGGCCTCGATCAACTCACGTCACCTCCGTCGCCCTGGGGCGAGCCGGCGTCGGGGTCACCGCACCCCCTCGGGTGGATCCCGCATCGTTGCATCCGCGTCGCGACCTGCAACACCTCAGTCCGGGGGGACGACCTGAGGGCAGGACGGGATCGATTGGGTACGGCGCCCCGATCTCATCTGGAGGCCCAAGACGACGAACGAAGACCAGCGCACGCAACTGAACCGCCCCGAGATTCATAGAGACTCGATCGTTTCCAAACTGGCGTCATCCACCAGCGCTGCTTGAGCGTAGTAGGCGGCTTCGAACATCGCCGGCGTGACCATGCCGATCTCTCCGTGGAGCCGCTTGTGGTTGAACCAGTCGACGTAGGTGAGCGTCGCCCACTCGACGTCTTCGACGCCCTTCCACGGCCCCTCGTGATAGATCAATTCGGCTTTGTAGAGGCCGTTGAAGCTCTCGGCGAGGGCGTTATCATAACTGTCGCCCTTGCTCCCAACCGACGCCTCGATGCCCGCCTCGAGGAGGCGGTGTGAGTAGCGGAAGCTGACATATTGGACGCCGCGGTCGTGGTGATTGATCAGGTCGCTGTGCTCATCCACCTGTCTCGAGTGGATGGCCATCTCGAGTGCGTCCAGGGCGATGTCGCTGCGCAGACTGGTCGAGACCTGCCAACCGACGATGAAGCGACTGAACACGTCGATGATGAAGGCCACGTAGACGAAGCCGGCGTGAGTCTTCACGTAGGTCAGGTCCGCGACCCAGAGACGGTTCGGTGCGGGCGCGCTGAAGTCGCGCTGCACGAGATCGAGCGGACGCTGCGCGCTCTCGTCGGGGATCGTCGTCTTCCAGTGGCGCCCGCGGCGAACGCCCACGAGGCCTTCGCGACGCATCAGTCGCTCGACCGTGCAGCGGGCCACGTGGACACCGTCGAGGTGCAGTTGCTTCCAGACCTTGTCGGCGCCATAGCGCTGTCGACTCTCGGAATGAACACGGCGGATCTCGATGACCAGTTCCTCATCGCGCAGGGCGCGGGCGCAAAGCGGTCGCTTGAGAGTGGCGTAGTAGGTGGCGGGGGCGAACTGCAGGGCCCTGCAGATCGGCTCGACCCCCCATCGGTCCTTGCGCGACACGATGTAGCGAACTACCTCTTCGTTCGACCGTCGAGCTCGGTCGCGAAGAAAATCGACGCATCCTTAAGTATTTCGTTGGCGCGGCGAAGGTCCCGGTTCTCCTTCTCGAGCTCCTTGAGGCGCTTGCGCTCGTCGGTCGTGAGACCCGGTCGCATGCCACCGTCGATCTGGGCCCGTCGCACCCAGTGGCGAAGCGTCTCGGGGGCCATGCCCAACTTCGACGACACCGAGGTGATCGCTGCCCACTCTGAGGAGAAGTCGTCGAGGTGCTCGACCACCATCCTCACGGCCCGCTCACGCACCTCCGGCGAGTACCTGTTTGTTCTTGTCATTGACCAATCCTCTCAAAGGGATCGGTCTCCAAGAATCCCGGGGCGGTTCAGTCCTGATCTGTCGTGTCGGAATATTCCGATATTGAGTACTTGTCGGGATATCCCATCTTTGCTACAATGTCGGATTATGCCGACAGAACGCCAAACCACTCCAGACCGAGGCCCCTTCAGGATCTATACGCCGGCATCCCTAGGCGATGCCGTGCGTCACTACCGGACGGAGGCTGGACTGACTCAAGCCCAGTTGGCTGAGAAGGCAGGGATCCAGCGCAGTTACCTATCCGAGCTGGAAAGCGGCAAGGAAACCGAGCAAGTGAAACGGCTGTTTGGAGTGCTGCGGCAACTCGGGGTTCGCATGACGCTGGACAAGGCGGATTGGTAGTGGCTGACGAACTCGCTGTCTGGCTCTATGGCGAGCGAGTGGCCGTGATCGACCGCGAACGGGACCGGCCTCGACTGGCATACACAGAGGAGGCACTGAGGAGGTACCCGTTGGGTACCCCGCTCTTGTCGCTCTCGCTGCCCGTCAGCTCACGCCGATACACGCAAGGAACCGTTCGCCCATTCCTAGACGGCTTGCTGCCTGAAGGCGAATCACGCAAATCTATCGCCCGTGAAGTCCACGTCCCGGAGCGCGACACATACGGATTGATCCGCGCCCTTGGTAGGGATTGCGCTGGCGCGGTAGTGATCCAACCGGCAGAGGATCCGGCGCCTCCAGCACCAACCACGACCACGGCAGAGCCGCTCAGCGCGGAGGAAATCGAAGCTCTCGTCAGAGATCTCAAGAGCGCCCCGCTCGGAGTCGGCGGGCGAGTGCGAATCTCGCTGGCGGGCGTGCAGGAGAAGTTAGTCCTGACCCGCATGCCAGACGGCTCCTGGGGACGGCCAGTCGACGGGACGCCATCGACACACATTCTCAAGCCGGAGGTCGCGGCGTTCCCCGACACCGTCGAGAACGAAGCGTTCTGTATGCGCGTCGCCAAGCATCTCGGACTGGATGTCGCATCAGTCGAGACGACAAAGATCGGAGGGCGAAAGCTCATCGTTGTCGAGCGATACGACCGAGTTGTTGCAGCAGACGGCACGGTACGACGCATCCACCAAGAAGACTTCTGCCAGGCAACCGGGGTGGCGCCGGAGACAAAGTACGAAGAGGACGGGGGACCGTCACTTCTGCGCATCGCTGGCATCCTTAGAGATGTTGCTGCGCCGGACTCCTTGAAGCGACTTTTGGAAGCGGTCACCGTCAACGCGCTCATCGGCAATGGAGACGCGCACGCCAAGAACTTCTCGTTGTTGCACGCAGAAGACGGAGCGCTGACGCTGACACCGCTCTACGACCTCATGTGCACGCTGTACTACGGAGACGATCGGTTGGCGATGTACATCGACAACATCCATCGAACGAATCTGCTGACGATTGAGCGAATCGTGAATGAAGCGGTGCGGTGGGGAATGTCGCGCGATCGTGCGACAGAGATCGTCGTCAATCTTCTGGAGAAGGCTCCCTCTGCGCTTGGCCTCGCCCGCGAAGAGACCGAAGGTGTGCCAACGAAGCTGGTTGCCACTGTCAAAGCTCAGCTCAAACAGCTTCGGTCGGTCGAATGAGCGACGTCAGTCGACCGGTGCTCCCGGAGCCCGAGTCAGGCGACGATTGACCCCCACAGAACTTGAGTGGCGTCGGAGGGCTGACGTGCACAATTTCCGACTGGCGCTTGAGGCTTTGGGGTTCCTGGGTAGTCATCAGTTAGTTCGCCCGATCGAATCTCCTTGCCGAGAGACCTTGGGGAACTACCGCCGCTGCTCGATTAGTGAGAAGCGATCAATACCTGGTGATCAACTTCGCGGTAGCGAAACGTTCGCCCAGGTCGCTCCCCCGTCGCTCGAGCGACGCACCGCTGTCGTAGAGCCATTACAAATCATGAGGCCGTGAGAAATGTTGGCGAAGATCATGGGGTAGGCGCTGGAACAGCGCACTTCGCCGATCGGCGTGAGGCGCGAGCCCCCCTCACTGACTCGATAGAGGTTGGGGGGAGTCTCCAGGGCTCCGTAGTCCAAAACGGCGACGTTTGCGTTGATTGGATCAAACGTACCGCCACCGGTTCCCGAGAACTGGCGATTCGCAGGGCTCGCCAGTGACCAGGTGGTGCCGCCGTTCCCCGAGTGCCAAAACGACACCTCCATGCCCGTCGGGCACTGCGCCCACAAGGAGAGCAGGCTCATCGGCGTCATCGAGCAACCACTCACGCTCACGAGTTCCGGGAACTTCTCTTCTGCGGGAGTAAACGAGCGCCCATTGTTGTGCGAGGTCCACAGGTACGTGTTGGGTCCCGTCTGGATCTCCCAGACCGTGCTGCCGTATGCAGCCAGCGATGGCCCGTAGTACGTCTGCCTCGGGCCCGTCCCCGTCCTCCACAATCGCGGCAACGTCACCCAGTCCTTAGCGGCAAGTGACGCACGCCGCGTCGTGAACTGCCCACATACGATGCTTCGTGGCTTACAGGTGACCGAGGTCATGAAGATCTCACGGCTCGTCGCGACGACGGAAATCGTGAGATTCTTAGCGTGCAGAACGCGCCGCCATGTCCGCGCGCCATTGGTCGTTACATAGAGGGTTGACGGCGAGGTAGCGCCCACGGTGGCGTAGCCGTCCATCGCGTTGGCGAAGACGACGTGGTCCAACGTCGTGCCCGCCAACCCGCCCTGCTCGGCAGTCACCGGCGGCGGTTGCACGCGCGTGAACGTCGTCGCGTCAACGTTGGTCCTGTACATCCGCAGGCACGCCGGCGCGTTGCATCCACTCGTCGTCACCATATAGAAGGTCGCCGACGATCCCGCTCGTACCAGCACAACCGGTGTCTGCGTCGACGACGCTGAGGCGTACGCGCTCGGAGAGACAACGAGGGAAATGATGGTTACGAGAGCCACGGTCAACAGCGAATACGTTCGAACGGCCGAGACGCTCTTCACAACATCACCTTAACGATCAGAAGATTCCGGGCCCGGTTCGAACGTTCTGCCACCACGCACTGGCGGCTTGAATCTGGACTGACTTCGTTGGCGTCGGGGACCCGACGTGAACCCAAGCGTTAGGAAGTTCCGATCCCAGCACACTGGCTCCCAAGTTCACCCAGTTCATACGCGAATGTCGAGAAATTACTGCGAGTTAGTCGCGCCGCGTAAACTGTTCCAGACAGCACG
>JAJYGM010000206.1 GCA_021785095.1 Actinomycetes bacterium | reverse complement strand
ACGACGATGGGCGTGATGCCACTAATCATGCGATCGCCTGCTCGAGCGACTGCAGCGTCGTGCTGACGATGCTGACCAGCTTGGCCGAGGCCTCGAAGTTCTGCTGGTCGGTGAGGAGCTGGGTCATCTGCTCTGTGACATCGACCCCGCTCACTGCCTGGAGCGCCGTCTGGGCCTGGGTGGCGACCGCTGTCGCGGCGGCGAGCTGGTTGTTGGCACTCTGGGTGCCGGTGCCGATGTCCTGGACGAGCGTGCGGTAGGCCGCGTCAGGGCCTGTGGGCGATGTGGCGAGCTCGGCCATCGCCTGCGCATTGGCGCCGTCGTTGACCGCCGCAGCCGGTGTCGACGTCCCCGAGGCGGCCAGGAGCGCGGGGTCGGCGACGACCGCTGTGCTGACAGACAGTCCCGACGCCGCTGTTCCGACGAAGAGGGGATGTGTCGCTCCGAAGGCCCCTGTCGCCGTGTACCCCTTTGCCAGCTGGGCGTTCACCTCGCCCTTCAACGTGCTCGCGACGGCGTCGAGCTCGGAGCGGTAGTCGGGAAGGTAGTGGTTGATCGCAGAGAGCAAGCCGGCGACAGACCCGTTCGCCGCCGGCACCTGGACCGTGGGCGATGTGGCCAGCACGACCACGGTGCTCGGCGGTGTGCCCCCCTTGGCGAGCTCGAGAGAGGTTGCCGTCGCCGCTTGGACGACCGTGACCCCGCTGATCGAGATGGTCGCCGTCCCGTCAGCCTGGTATCGGGCGCTCACGCCCGCGAGCTGCGCGAGTGTCCCGATCACCGCTCGGAGCTGGTCCGAGAGCTCGTTGGCGCTCCCGGGGTTCACGCTCTGGGTGATCGCCTGGTTCAACGACGCAGCGTCTTTGAGGAGCGTGTTCACCTGGGAGACCTGGTCGGAAAGCTGGGCGCCGACGTTGGACGTGATCTCTGTCAGCTGGGCGGCGGCCTGGTGCAAGCTCACGGCGAGGCTCTGGGCGTCGTCGATGGTCTGGACGCGCGGGGCGCTCGCCGAGGGGCTCTGCGCGATGGCGTCCCAGCTGTTCCAGAAGGCGGAGAGCTCAGCGGGGATGCCTCCGCCAGCTGTCGCCTGGGCCTGGGCTCCGATCGGGAAGAGCGTCTCGGCCGACCTGAGCGTCTGGAAGAGCGCGCTCACGCTCGCGAGCGCACCTTGGGCCTGCCATGTGCTCGCGGACAGGATGGCGTTGGTCGCCTGGGCGATCGTGCCCACCTCCACGCCGTCGCCGGCGCCGGTGCCGCCGGCGCCGGGAGTCGCGCTCAGCACCGCCGTCTCCGCGACGTAGCCAGGGGTCTGCGCGTTGGCGATGTTCTGCGCGATCGTGTCGATCGCGGTGGTCTCGGCGGCGATCGACGACGCGGCGATGGACAGGCCCTGTGTCATGTTCAGACCTTCGTGTCGACGAGCCCGATGCTGCCCGTGACCGGACTCTCGCCCCCGGTCTCGTCGTAGCCGAGCGGCACGTCGCCGCCGATCATCGCGAGCGCGGTGTGCAGGCTCGACAAGAGCTTGCGGAGGATCTGGTTGCTCGCCCGGCTGAGCTCGCCTGCCTGCCTGGTGCACTTCTCGATGGCCTCGCGGTGCCTCGCGAAGACGAAGTCCCACGGCTCGGGTGCCCCAACTGCGACCTCGCGCAACGTCGACTCCGGCGAGAGCCCGAGGCACAGCGCCGCGTCGGCGAGGGACGCCCGGAGCTCCCGATCGCTCGCCTGCAGGGCGCCCAGCGCCTGAGAGAGGTCGGCATTGGACTCTGGGAGCCACTCCTGCTTGCCGGAGGTGACGACCGCCTTCAGCACCTCGAAGCGGAAGCAGGCGTGGCGGAGCGCGTCGAGCTGGCGCTCGAGGCTCGATGCCAAGCGCTCGTTGGGCGTGGCGTCCACGGGGTCCACGGGGTCCACGGTGCAGTTATCGGCACGAGCGCGCCGGCGGTGAAGCCGTTTCGGTCGATCTCTCGGTCACTGCACCAAGAAGCTGGTGAAGTAGACGGCGCTCACCTGCGGGGCGGCGCCGTCGACGGTCCCGAGCACGTGCCGGAACGACGCCAGCAGCTGGTGTTGCAGCTTCGCACGTGTGGTCACGCTCAAGAGCTGCTGAGAGCTCCAGCTCGACAGGTCGCCAATGGCCGCGTTCTTGAGCTGCGCCGCATCCTGCTCCACTTCCTTGGCGCTCGCTGGCTTCGTGAGCCGGAGATCGATCCCGGCTTGCACCAGCTGCCCGTTGGCGGTGTTCACCGTCAGGGTCCCGAGCGCGAGCACCTGCCCGGGGGGGACCGGTTCGCCCTCGCGGTAGTGAGGTTTCATCAGCTTCGACCTGAGCACGTAGCCAGCCCCCAGGACCACGACCACGGTCACGAGCACCACGAGGAGCCTCTTCTTGCTCTTCTTCGGTACGTTCCCCTGCGGCTTGGCCACGGGCCTCGGGCTCGCGCGTCTTGACGAGGGACCTGGGACGCTCGGCATGGCTGCAGGGACGGTCACGGCGCGGCAAGCTCCGGTGTCGCTGTCGAGCCCGGGGCGGGGACTGTTGTCGCGAGGACGACGACGTCGATGCGGCGGTTCTCGGCGCGACCCGCCGGCGTCGCGTTCGACGCGACTGGGTGGGTTGTGCCGAAGCCGACGGCCGAGAGCCGGTACGGATTGATCCCGTCGACTGTCTCCAGGCGCACCACGGCTGCCGCAGCACGCGCCCCGGAGAGCTCCCAGTTGGACGCGTAGGGTCCTCCGGTGATCGGCACGTTGTCCGTGTAGCCCTGCACCTCCACGTGGTTCGGCACGGTGCGCAGCACGCCCCCGATCGTGTCGATGACCTTGTCGCCGACGGTCTGCAACACCGCATTGTCGTTGGCGAAGTAGGCCTTGTCGGCGAAGATCTCGACGACGACCCCTTGCCTGGTGCGCGAGACGCTCGTGACCGAGGAGAGCCCAGCCGTCGCGAGCTGACGGGAGAGCTCAGCTTGGACCTTTGCAAGGTCCGACTGAGCCCTCTTTGTCCTGGTCGTACCGTGCTTCTGGAGGATCGGGCTGAGGGACTTTGTGATGCTCGGCTGCGCGGCGAGCGCATTCTCCTCGGGGAGGATCCCGTTATGGCTGGTCTGCTGGATGACGTTGTTGAACGACTGGGTGATCCCCATCTTGAACGCCATGAACTTCTTCGCGTTGACGGTCGATATCGCGAAGAGGATGATGAAGAGCGCGAGGAGGAGCGTGATCATGTCGCTGTAGGTGAGCAGCCACCTGCCCATGCCCGCAGCTTCGTGCCCCCCGGCGCCTTCACCCCCGTGCGGCCGGCGCCGCCTGGAACGGTGGCGACCCGCCTCGTAGGCTGCGACGTCCGGCTTCTTGCGCTCCTTGAGCACCGACTGGTGCCTC
>JAJYGM010000042.1 GCA_021785095.1 Actinomycetes bacterium | reverse complement strand
GCCCCAACCGGGACCGAGGTCAGCACGAAGCGCCGTCGACGCGGGTGGCCGCGCGCTTGGCCGAACCAGGGACAGCGCCTCTTCCACCGGCGGCGGTGCGAGGGCGCATGGAGCGCTGGCGCGGCTCGCAGACGCCTACCCTGTCGAGGACTTCCTGGGGACCCGTGGCGAGGAGGTGACCTTCTCCTCGAACCGCTTCGCGGCAGCGTCCAGCCTGTCGAGGTGTTCCGCCAGCCGAAGGCGGGCCTCCTCGGCAGGGGCATCGAGTCCCGAGCGCTCGAAGACCCCCCAGAAGCGAAGGATCGGGAGGAGCACCTCGTCGCGGTGGACCCGCAGGTCGTAGATCCCCGCCCTCGCGATGTCGGCGGCCTTGCGCAGGAAGTTCGGAATTCCGGCACCGGGCATCTGGAAGCGCAGGACCTCGTCCACGATCGCCCGGACGGCTGCCGACGGCTCGATCTCGAGTGCCGCCTTGAGGATGTCCCGGTAGAACACCATGTGCAGGTTCTCGTCGGCCGCGATCCGGACCATGATCCGGTCGGCGACCGGGTCAGCCGAGTACCGGCCCGTGTTGCGGTGCGAGATCCGGGTCGCGAGCTCCTGGAATGCCACGTAGGCCAGGCCGTGCAGGGTGTCGGGCGAGGCCCTGTCGTAGCCACGCTCGAGTTGTTTCATCCGCCCGCGCTCAATGCGAACGGGATCGATGTTGCGCGTCACCGTCAGGTAGTCGCGCAGGACGATCGCGTGGCGCCCCTCCTCGGCCGTCCACCGGCCCACCCACGTGAGCCATGCGCCGTCACCCCGCCCGAACATGCCGTGGATCAGCCGGTGGTAGCTCGGCAGGTTGTCCTCGGTGAGCAGGTTGATCTCGAACGCGGTCTGGGCCACTCCCGTCAGCCGCGGCTGGTCGGGCGTCCACGGCTCGGCGTCGAAGTCCCGACCGAGGCGGTAGGGGATGTAGTCGTGCGGGAACCACTCCGCCGCGACCTTGAGGTGTCGGTCGAGGAGGCGTCCCGCCTCGGGCTCGAGCTCGAGGAGGAGTCTCTGGTCGAGCGGCGAAACACTGGTTGGATCGAGATGGTCGGACATCGGCTCCCTGGTAGCGCACGCGCGTCCCTTCGGGCGCCAACGGTCCGCGGATCATAGGCGCCCTGCCTGCCCGGGCGTTCCGGGGTCGGTGCAGACAGGCACCGTTCTGGCGCAGCGCCCACGCTGTCCAGGCGCACCACGCCAGCTTGGCGGGTTCGCTCCCGGGCCGCCGGCCCCTACGCTCCGCCGCCGAGGACGCCGAGGATCGTGAGCACGACGGCCTCGACGAGCGTCCAGCCGACGAACGCCACGACCGCCGTCAGGTCGAGGACGGACCCGCTCAGAGCCATGGTGCTGTGTCGCAGGATGCCCTCGAACGGCGAGATCAGCGCTCCGCTGACGTTCATGATCCACGCCACCGCAGGGGCGGCCTCGCGGGCGCCGACGAGGAGCAGCAGCACCCGCAAGGCGATCACGAGCTGGATCACGCCGAAGCAGACGATCGCCCCGCGGCGGAGCATCTCGGTCGCCGTCGGGCCGGTTGTGACAACGGTGCCGGACGCGACGACGGATTCGTCGTCCGCGGTGGGCGGCTCCCCGTAGTGGCGCTCCACGAACGTGCGCTCTTCGTTGCCGGTCATGCGATCACCTCCGTGCCGCGGCCGGAACACCGACGGCGTGAGCCAGCGCGGTGGCCGTCCGGAGCGCCGGCGCCGGGCGGCTCTGGTGCGCTCGCTCGGCCGGTGATCGTGGTGGTGTGTCACCGCAACAGCCCGCGGATCACCACGGGACCGGCATGACCACCTGCCTCCATTCTCGGCAGAGCGCGTCATACCCCCGCTCCCCGCCACCACGCTCGCCTTGCAGGCCGGTTGCAGCCAGCCGCCGCGCGCGAGGCGACCGGATGGCGGGTTGCAAGGTAGCCCACACCCCTGTTCCGCAACGCGCAATCGGCCCGCGGCCGGGCCGTCGCTAGCGTCGACCAGGGTCGGCCGTCACGGGACGCGTCCCGCGTCCCGCCAACCCCATGCAGCGCAACGAAGTCGAGCAGCGCCTTGAACACGAATGTCCACGATCTCGCCACAGTCGCGAGCGGGGGTCGCCGAGGGGCCCCGGCATGCTGACCGACGGCCTCGCCCCCTCGACGGTGCTCATGGCCCTCACCACGGCGCTCCTCTTTGCAGTCGGCAGGGCGCGAACGTCGTCGCGGTTCTGGCGCCTGCCCATCCTGGTGGTGTCCGGTGCGCTCGCCGCGTGGCTCACGGGCCAGCTGCAGCCCACGTCGCCGGCGGTGCTGATCACGGCAGCGTCGCTGCTGGTGGCCCTCGTTGCGCCGCGCGAGTGGTGGGCGGCAGGGGCTGCCGCGTTCGGCAGCCTCGTGGTCGGGACCCTGGTGTACGCCGGCTACCTGGTTGGCGTGACGGTGGTCCTCACGGACTCTCCGCTCGGCCTGTTGCTGGGCCTCGTGCTGCTGGCGATCGAATTCGCGGCGTTGTCCCTGATGATCGCCGCCGTGTTCGAGGTGGTCGACTCCCTGTGCCGCCCGCTTGTGGTCCAGCAGCTCCCTGCCGCGCCCGCGTCGTGGCCGGTGGTGTGTCTCCAGGTCCCATCCCACCAGGAGCCGCCGGACCTGGTGATCGAGACGATCCGCTCGCTGGTCAGGCTCGACTATCCGCGCGACCGGCTGGTCGTCCAGGTGCTTGACAACAACACCACCGACGCCGAGCTGTGGCAGCCGCTCGAGACCGAGTGCAACCGCCTCCGCGATGCCGGCTATCGCGTGCAGTTCGTCCACCTGGCGGACTGGCCTGGCTTCAAGTCGGGTGCCCTCAACTGGGGCCGCACCCACCTGCCGGACGACGTGTCCGTGGTGGGCGTCGTCGATGCCGACTATGTGGTCGACCCGCGCTATCTCAAGGCCACGGTGCCCTACTTCACGGACCCGACCGTGGCGTTTGTCCAGACGCCGCAGGACTATCGCGACTGGGGCGGCAGCGCCTTCTACCGCGCCTGCCACACGGGCTTCGAGTACTTCTTCCGAGTGGGCATGGTCAGCCGCGCCTACCGCAACTCGATCATCTTCGCCGGCACGATGGGCCTCATCCGCCGCCTCGACCTGGACGCGATCGAGGGCTGGGACGAGGAGATCATCACGGAGGACGCGGAGGCGAGCCTGCGCATCCTGGGCGGCGGTGGACGGGGCATCTTCGTGCCGCAGGCGTTCGGCCGGGGGATCATGCCCCTCACCTACGAGGCGCTCCGCAAGCAGCGATTCCGCTGGGCCTTCGGCGGTGTCCAGATCCTCAAGAAGCACTGGCGGAGCCTGATGCCGTGGTCGCGAACCAGGCTGACGCAG
>JAJYGM010000715.1 GCA_021785095.1 Actinomycetes bacterium | reverse complement strand
CCACCCTCGCCCTTCCGGGCGCCGGGGATCGACGACCACGAGGAGCGCGACCTCCGGACCCGGCCTCGGAGGCGGCTCGGCCGTGAGGCGCCAGGCGTCACGCGCCGCCACCCACCTTCGGTAGAGCGCGACGTCGCTGGCCGCATCCGGTCGCAGAGGGTGCGGCGCCTGCGGGGAGAACAGCACCCTCGCCTGGTCGGGTGGCACGGCTCCCACATTGGCACGTCGTCTGGCGCTGGCGCTCGTGCGCGCCGACCTGTCACGATGCGGCGATGCTCTCGAGAGGATGCAGCGCGAGCAGGCTTCGTCACGGCGCGACCCCACCCGCCAGGCGCGGCGCGGGTGCGTGCCCCAGCGACGCGACCGCGGGGGTCTCGGTCCTGTGCGGCGTCTGGTGATGGCCCGACAGACCCCAGCCCCTCTCGAGCTCGCGGGCCGCCGGGTGCTGCTCCGCACGCTCAGCGAAGCGGACTACGAGGCATGGCACGAAGTGCGAATCCGATGCCGGGATTGGCTGTTGCCGTGGGAGCCGCGTCCCAAGGGTGCGCCGCCTGCCGCCGAGGACCGCGCGAGCTTCGCTGCGCGCTGCGCGCTGCGCGAGCGTGAGCGCCAGCTCAGCACGGGCTACGGCTTCGGGATCTTCCTCGGTCGGCGGTTCGCGGGCGAGATCACCCTCTCGTCGATCCAGCGAGGACCGTTCCAGACCGGGCACATCGGCTACTGGATCGATCGAGAGCTCGCGGGCCACGGTTACGTTCCCGAAGCGGTCGTCGTCGTGCTCGACTTCGCGTTCGAGACGATCTCGCTGCATCGCGTCGAGATCTCCATCATCCCGAGGAACCACGCCAGCCTGCGTGTGGTGGAGAAGCTGGCCCTGCGCCCCGAAGGAATCGCGCAGAGGTACCTCGAGATCGACGGCGAATGGGAGGACCACGCCAAATTCGCGATCACGGCGGAGGAGTGGAGCCGGCGCCGCGACCAGCTGATCGCCGAGTGGATCCGCTGAGCTTGCTGCCGCCGCCCCGAGCGTCCGGGCACTGAGGCGGGCCGCCTGGAGCTGGAGCTCGCGCAGGTCTCGGCGCCACCTGGTCGAGCCGGACGCAGCCTGGCACAGCCCGTCGGTAGCCTCCGCGTGATGATCGTCCTGCACGCGACGTGGGACACCGGGGACCCCGGAACGCTCCTCTTGTGGGCGGAACCGTTCCCCACCCCTTCGACACGCGTCCAGGAGGCGCTGGCCTCCGTCGGCGTGGCACTCTCGGGGCGCGCAGCGACACCAGCCGGCACGGTCACCATGCACCTGCCCACCAGCTGTGGCATGCCAGTACCCTCGCCCGAGCTCGTCCGTGCCGGCCTCGCGGCTCCATGGCGACCTTCGGCGCCCGCGGCACTCCAGCCCTTCACCGTCCCGTCGCTGCGTCTGGGATCGCTCGACGCGCTCGACGCGCTGTTGGGCCTCGGGAGGGAGCACGGGCCGGGCCCCGGGCTCGGAGCCGGTTCCTCGGTCGGTGCGCTCTCACTGGTCGCCGAGCTCGCGCTGGAGGTGGTCGCCGGTGGGCGCGTCGTCCCTTCGCTCGAGCGTCGAGCCGGCGTGGGACTGGCCCGGTGGGCGCCCCTGTGCACGGGGCACGACATCGAGCGTTTGGAGCTGGTCGCCAGGGCGCTGCCCGGCGCCGCGTGCGCGCTGGCGAGAGCTTGGGACGCCGAGCGGGTAGTCCGGCATGCGTTCGACGTGTTCGTCGACGCGCTGTGCCGAGACGCGCTGTGCCGAGACGCGCTGTCGCGAGACGCGCTGTCGCGAGACGCGCTGTCGAGCGGCGGGGACCCCGACTCGGCAGCACGCGCGCGCACGCGCGGGCCCGTGGGGTCCGCGACGGCTGGGAGCGAGGTCACGCAGGCATGGCTCCAGGCGCTCCAGAGCCCCGACGCGCGTGTCCGCGCCGAACCTGCGGAGCTCGCCGCGCTCGAGCGGCTCGTGGGGGAGTGGCGCTCGCCGCTCGTCTCGTCGTCCAGCGCCTGGCGCCTGTGCTTGCGCCTGCACGAGCCCGCAGCCACCGGGCAGCTGGAGACGAGATGGCCGGGCACCGCTCCGGGCGACGCCGGCACGGCCGTCGACACCCCCGTGGGGCTCTGGCGAGTCGAGCTCCTGCTCCAAGCCCTCGACGAGCCGACCCTGCTCGTCGAGGCGTCAGAGGTCTGGAGGGCAGGCGAGTCGCTCCGCCGGGCCGCTCGGACGGTCGAAGAGCCCCAGGAGGTGCTGCTCGCCGAGCTCGGCCGCGCTGTACGGGCGTACGCCGAGCTCGGCCGCGTGCTGGCGGAGCCGTCTCCTACGGCGCTCACCCTCGACCTGGAGGGGGCGCACCGGTTCCTCTCGGAGGTTGCTCCTGCGCTCGAGCTCGCGGGCTTCGGCGTGCTGCTGCCGTCGTGGTGGCGCCGGCCGGCGCGCCTGGGCCTCCGGGTCCGAGCCGCCTCGGCTCCTTTCGCGCCTTGCACCGTGGCGGGGGGCGGAGCTGGCGCCGTCACCCGCGGCGCAATTGCTGCCTTCGAGTGGGAGTCCGCCCTCGGTGACACGCGCCTCGAGCTCGAAGAGCTGCGCCGCCTGGCCGAGCTGAAGGTGCCGTTGGTCCGGGTGCGCGGGCAGTGGACGGAGCTGCACCTAGCCGAGGTTCAGCGCCTGGTCGAGTTTCTCGAGACGGGGTGCGCGAACCAGACGGTCCCTGTCGCTGACGTGCTGCGGGCGGTCGCGGGGGCGCCGCTCCCGGCAGCGGGCGTGCCGGTGGTCGCTGTCGACGACGCGGGCCCGCTGGGCGCGCTGCTGCGTGGCGAGCTTGCCGAGCTCCTGGTGGTGGGTCCGACGCCGGCAGGTTTCTGCGGCGAGCTGCGCACCTACCAGCGCCGAGCGGTGGCGTGGATCCGCTGGCTCGAGCGGATGGGACTGGGAGCCTGCCTCGCAGACGACATGGGGCTCGGAAAGACCGCGACGGTGCTCGGCGTGCTCCAGTCCGACCAGGCCGACGGAGTGGGCGCGGGCCCCACGCTCGTGGTCTGCCCGACGTCGGTGATCGGCAACTGGCGGCGGGAGGCGGAGCGGTTCACCCCGTCCCTACGTGTCGTCGTGCACCACGGCGGGACGAGGGCGAGGGAGGACGCGTTCGGGCGGATCGCTGCTGGCGCCGACGTCGTGGTCACCAGCTACCCGCTGGTCGAGCGTGATCGTGACGCACTCGCGTCGGTCCCCTGGGCGCGGATCGTCCTCGACGAGGCGCAACAGGTGAAGAACCCTTCGGCGAAACAGACCCAGGCAGTGCGGGCGATCGCTGCGCCTCGCCGGCTGGCCCTGACCGGGACGCCCGTCGAGAACCGTCTGGCGGAGCTGTGGTCGATCAT
>JAJYGM010000522.1 GCA_021785095.1 Actinomycetes bacterium | reverse complement strand
GAAACGAAGACGTTCGACGTCGCGAGGCCGACGTTGACGAGCCCGCCGCTCCCGAGCAGGCGCCGCGCTGGAGGCCGGAGTCGGGCGGATGCCGGCGGAGCACCGGGGCCGGCCGGCTCCCGTTCGGGCGCCGGCGTGGCGTCGAGGTCGCTCACCGACGCGCGCCCTCGCCGAGCGCGCCACCCGTGCCGCACCCGCCCCGGCGACGGACAAAGCTCGCGTCGAGATCCGTGAGCCGCGCCACCCCGCACAGCCCCATCGCCGTGCGCAGCTCCCCCGCAAGTATCTCGATCGCCGTCGAGACCCCGGCCTCTCCCGCCGCGGCGAGCCCGTAGACGTGCGCCCGGCCGACGAGGCAAGCACGCGCCCCGAGAGCGAGCGCCGTCAAGATGTCCGTGCCGCGGCGGATCCCGCCGTCGAAAAGGACCTCCGCAGCGCCGCCGAGGGCGTCCACGACGCCCGGGAGCGCGTCGATGGCGGCGGGGACGTGGTCGAGCTGGCGACCGCCGTGGTTGGACACGACGACCGCGTCGGCTCCGATGCCCGCCGCTCGCACCGCGTCCTCGGGCGCGAGGATCCCCTTCACCGCGAGCGGGCCCTTCCACGCGTCTCGGATCCAGGCGAGGTCGTCCCATGTCGTGAGACCCTCGAAGCTCCGTGCCATCGCGTTCATGCCGGCCCCGGGTGGGGACCCGAGCGGCGCGAGGTTCGCGAACCTGATCACGTCGGTCGTGAGGAAGCTCCACGCCCAACGCGGGTGCAACGCACCGTCGAGCACGCTCCCGAGGCTGAGTGCAGGAGTCGGCAGTGTGATCCCGGCACGCAGCTCCCGCTCGCGCTTCGAGCGCAGGGTGGTGTCGACCGTCACCACGAGGGCTCGATAGCCCGACGCCCGCGCCCGCTCCACGAGCTCTGCGCAGAGCTTCCGGTCCTTCCATACGTAAAGCTGGTACCAGAGCGGGCCCTCGGACTCGGCAGCGACCCGCTCGATGGAGACGGTACCCGAAGACGAGAGCGAGAACGCGACCCCCGCGCGAGCGGCGGCCCGGGCGCTCGCGAGCTCGCCCTCGTGGTGGAACAGACGTGGCGAGCCGATCGGGGCGAGCGCGAACGGCAGCTGCATAGGCGTGCCGAGCACGGTCGTCTCGAGGTCGACCTTGCTCACGTCGCGCAGCACGCGAGGCTGGAGCTCGATCTCGTCGAACGCGGCAAGGTTCCGGCGGAGCGACACCTCGCCCTCGCCACCGCCCTCGAGGTAGCCCATCACCCCCTTCGGGAGCCGGCGGCGGGCGATGCGGGCAAGGTCGTCGACCGAGAGGACACGGGCGAGTCTCCGGTCGCCGTAGCGTGCAGGTGGCCGCGCGACCCTGACGAGCTCCCGGATCTCCCCGAGCCTCATGGCTGCGGAGTGCTCATGGCTGCGGAGTGCTCATGGCCTCAATGAACCGGCGCCGCGATCTCCTGGAGCTCGACCGAGTTCCCGGACGGGTCGCGGAGGAACGCCTGACGGGCTGCTCCGACAGGCACGGGATCGGAGACGTCGACACCCCGCGCACGCAGCTCGGCGACAGTCGCTTCGAGGTCGCCGACCCCGATCGCGAAGTGCTGGCCGAGGTAGTCGGGTACGGGCTTGTCGATGAGGTGCACCTGCTGCGGACCTACGTCGAGCCAGGCGCCACCGAAGGAGAAGGCCGGCCGGTCCTCGCGCACCTGGAGGCCGAGGACATCGCGGTAGAAGGCGACAGCCTCGCCTACGTTGCAAACATTGATAGAAACATGATGGAGCCCCAGCGCCTTCATAGTGGGAGTATGCCACAATGCGGGAGGGAAGTTCCGGTCCGCCATCGGCGGCACCGGGCACGATCGGGCTCTGCCCGGAGGGGCGACGAGATGGCGCGCTTCGCAGTGGTCGGCTCTGGCTGGCGGTCGGAGTTCTTCGTGCGCATCGCCGACGCGCTGCCCGACCGGTTCGACCTCGCAGGTGTCGTGACGCGGGACGCGGCACGAGGGCACGAGCTGCAAGACAGATGGCACACGCGTGCATTCAGCTCCCTGGACGAGATGAGCGAGAGCGTCCGGCCGGACTTCGTGGTGGTCTCCGTGCCGTCGACCGCCGCAGTCGGCTACCTCCGGCAGTGCGCCGCCAAGGGACTGCCGGCGCTGTGCGAGACCCCGCCGGCACACGACCTCGGAGGCCTGCTCGAGGTCACCGGTCTCGCGCGCTCCGGAGCACGGCTTCAGGTGGCGGAGCAGTATCCGTTCCAGCCGCTGCACGCAGCGCGCCTCGCTCTCACCGACGCCGGGGCGATCGGCGAGGTGTCGATGGCATCGGTCTCGTTCTCGCACGGATACCACGCGTTCAGCGTGATGCGACGTCATCTCGGCGTCACGGGCGAGGTCGCCCGGATCCGTGCCAGCGTGCTGCGCTCGGAGGTCGAGACCGGTGGGACGCGCGCCGGGCCGCGGACCGAGGTGACGACGACCGAGGAAGTACGCACCGTCGCGCTCGTGGAGGTCGGTGGCAAGCTCGGCGTCTACGACTTCGGCGAGAACCAGCACCGCTCCTATGTGCGACTGCAGCGCGTCGACGTCCGCGGATCGCGCGGCGAGATCGCCGAGGACCAGGTCCGCCTCGTCCGCGGCCTCGACGAGAGCGTGACGATCTCCCTGAGGCGCGAGATGGGTGGCCAGGAGGGCGACCTCACCGGGCACTACCTGAAGGGCATCTCCGGACCAGACGGCTGGATCTGGCGTAACCCGTTCCCGGGCGCACGCCTCGCGGACGACGAGATCGCGATCGCCCGGTGCATGGACCTCATGGCGTCCTACGCGGACGGCGGACCGCCGTTCTACGGCGTCGCGGACGCCGCGCAGGACCACTACCTCTACCTCGCCCTCCAGGAGGCGGCGGCCACGGGCGAGACCATCGTCACCTCCGTCCAGCCCTGGGCGGACGCGATGCTCCACGCGGGCGCATGAGCGCGACCCGCGTCAGCTGGCGGCGACGAACGCGGCGATCTCGTCGATGGCCGCGTCCGCGCACGCCGTCACGGCGCCAAGGCCGAGAAAGCCGTGGATCATGCCGGGCCAGACGTGCGTGCGGACCTCGACGCCGGCTCGCCTCAGGCGCTCCGCGTACTCGAGGCCCTCGTCGCGCATGATGTCGCACTCGGCCAGGACGACGAGCGCGGGAGGCAGGCCCGCCAGGTCGCCTTCGCGCAACGGCGCCACCTCGGGATCGTCCTCGAAGCCCTGAGGGACGTACTGATCCCAGAACCATGCCATCTTCGCCCGAGTGAGACCGAAGCCGGTGGCGTGCTCGAGGGCCGACGCCGTCTCCAGCGCCGTGTCGAGGCAGGGGTGGACGAGGACCTGAGAGGCGGGCACCGGTAGATCGG
>JAJYGM010000673.1 GCA_021785095.1 Actinomycetes bacterium | reverse complement strand
AGACGGAGCACAGAGTGTCCGCCTCGTCCCTCGACCACGCCCGACGACCGGACCGGAAAGGGCCAGCAGAGCGATGTCCGGGCCGCGCCCAACTGTCTGCGCATGGTGGGTGGATGTTGCTGGGTGTGGCCGCGGGCGCCGGGATCTCGGATCTCGGCGAGAGCCGGGCGCCTCTCGCCGAGGCCCTGGTCGACGTGGCGCTCCGAGCGCGAATCGCCGCCGGGAGGATCCCGCCGTCGACTGGAGCACCTTTGACGTGGTGGCCGTGGTGTACGCGTGGGGATATGTCACCCGGCGGGAGGCGTTCCTCGAGTGGGTCGACGCCGCAGCGGCGGCCACCGTGGTCAACGACCCCACGATCCTGCGCTGGAACAGATGTCCACCGGCTCCACGACGCCGGGCACACGGTGATGGTCCAGCCCTTCCAGAGCAGCGTCGACGGCTCCGGGGAGACCGCCCTTGTCTTCATCGGGGACCGTTTCAGCCACGCCGTCGGCAAAGCTGGCCTGCTCGCCGCTGACGCCGGCGAGACCGACCGGCTCTGGGAGCGAGAGATCACAACTCCCGCTACAGCCACGCCAGGGCAGCTGCACGTAGCAGAGGAGGTCATGGCCATGGTGGCCGCCAGGTTCGGTCCGACCGTCTACGCCAGGATCGACCTCGTCGACGACGAAGCCGGATGGCCACGGGTGCTCGAAGTCGAACTGGTCGAGCCGTCACTGTTCCTCACCGCGGCGAACGGGGCCGCCCAACGCCTCGCCGTCGCTGTCGCAAACCGAGTCACGCGGCCATCTCGAGTCTCGCCGCTCTGACGCAAGGAGCCCAGCTCCACCCTCCCCGGTTGGCGATGGGTCGGTGCGGAGGGCTCGACCGTTCACGCTCTCCCCCACCACGGGCGTTCAGGCTCCGCCGCCCTCTCCGGGGCGGTGCGGTCAGGAGGCCGTAAAGCTGCCTTGACGGTCCCGGCTCGTCAAGATACCTTGACGGCCGTGGGGCACGTGCCTGCCAGCTCGGAGCTGAGCGATGTCGAGCGCGACGTCCTCAGGCTGCTCCTGATGGCGAGTGCCGAGTTCCTCGCTGACCGCTTGCGGGCGCAGGAGGCAACAGACGCAGGCTCGCCATTGCCGGCGCTCGTCGCGGCCCGCAGTCTGGGCCTGGTCGTCGAGGACATCGTGCGGAGGCTGGTCGCCGAGGCGCGGGCGGGGGGGCACAGCTGGGCGGCGATCGGCGCGACCTTGCACGTCACTCGCCAAGCGGCGTTCCAGCGGTTCGGTGGGAGCACGGACGGGTCGACGATGGAGATGGCCACGGGCGCCGTTCCCGATGCTTCGGCGCGCGCGGTGGCGATCCTCGAGCACTTCCTGGCCGGTCGCTGGGATGCGGTACGAGCCAGCTTCGATCAGCGGATGACCGAGAGATGCCCGGTTGGCCTGCTGGAGTCGGTCCGGGTGAAGCTGGGCTGCGAGCTGGGCGGCTTCACCACGATGGGCCCCCCGGTGGTCCGCGTCCGCGAGGGCTACACCGTCGTCGACGTGCCGCTCGTCCACGAGAGGGGCACCCGCTGCGGCCGAGTGGTCTTCGACGTGGACGCCCAGGTGGCCGGGTTCTTCGTGCTCCCGCCGCAGGGGGCCTGATGGCCACGCTGGTCGCGACCGGGCTGAGCTCCGGCTACCGGGGGCGAGCCGTGCTCCACGACATCGACCTCGATCTCCGCGCCGGACTGCACCTGGTCCTCGGTCCCAACGGGGCCGGCAAGACGACGCTGTTCCGCACGCTGGCCGGCGTCCTCCCACCCCTCGCGGGACGGGTCCTCGTCGACGGGCGCGACCCGGCGGTCGATGTCCCGGCCAGGGCGCTGGTGGGTGTGAGCACCCACCGGGTGGCGCTCGCCCCCCGGTTGAGCGTGGTCGAGAACCTGTCCTACTGGGCCCGCATCTTGGCGCTCCCCGCGCCGGACCGAGCAGCGCGCGTCGAGGGGCTGGTGGACCTGCTCGAGTTGGGTCCGATCGGCGGCCAGCGGGCCGGCACGCTCAGCCGCGGCCAGGCCCAGCGGGTGAGCCTTGCCCGGGCGCTGCTGGCCGACCCGCCGGTGCTCCTGCTCGACGAGCCGTTCTCGGGGGTCGACCCCGCCGTCGGGGTCCAGCTGCGCGGCCACTTGCGGGCGCTGGCCGAACGGGGCCACACCCTGGTCGTGTCGACCCACGAGCTGGCCGAGGCTGCAGAGATGGGCGGCGACGTGACGGTCCTGCAAGCCGGGCGCGTGGTCGGCCAGGGAGCCACCCCCGCGCTGCGGGCTGCGGTGGTCGGGGACGGGTACCGCCTCCGACTGCGGGCGAGCGGGGATCTGGTGGGCACCCTCACGAACCTCGGCTACCGCCCAGACCCGGCGAGCGGAGACAGCGTCATGGTCGAGGTGCCGAACGACGAAGCGGTCGAGGCGATCGTGGCCGCCCTCGTCGCGGCCGGGGTCGGCGTGCGTGAGGTCGCCCCAGCCGCCAACCCCCTCGAAGACCTGTACCTGCGCCTGATGGACGAGGGGGCTCGCGCCGATGCCCGTTGAGCGCGCAGATCGCATCGGCAGTCCCTGGACGCTCGCCAAGGCACTCGCGTGGCGCACCCGCCGGGAGGGGTTGCGCTACCTGCTCGTCACGTTCCTCCCGTTCCTGTTCATGCTGGCAGCGGTGATCGTGCCGTCGCTGTTGTCCAGAGCCAGCGTCAACGACGGCGCCGCCTTCGCGACGTTCGCCATCCGCGACGGTGCGAGGGCCGACACCGTGACGGTCGGGCTGGCGCTGCTGATCGGCCCGGGTTTCGTGGCGATGTTCGCCGCCGTCTCGGTCGCCACGCTCGTGCGCAACCTGATCGGCTCCGAGGCCAGCCGGGGCGGCATCGAGGCGCTGCTCGCCGGCCCGTACCGCCCGATGAGCATCATGGTGGCCCTGGTCGGCTACGTCGGAGTCGTCGCCACCCTCTACTGGGCAGGGATGACCGCCATTGCAGCCGTGACGCTCGCGATCGTGGTATGGGCCAGCGCGGCCGCCTTGTCGCTCCCCGCCTCCTACCTCGTGGCGGCGTTGGTCCTGCCGTTGCTCGCAGCGTGGGCTGCAACCGGCCTCTCCTTGCTCGTCACCTTGCTCTACCCGCGCCTCGCCCAGGCGGGCAGCTTCGGGCTCAACCTGGGGAGCGGCGGCATCGGGACCCTGCCGGCGGTGCTTCCCGCTCTCGGAGTGCTCCTGGTGTTCACGATCTGGGCCCCCCACGTCGGCGCCGGAGCACTGGTCGCGATCGCCGGCAGCACCACCGCGGTCATCGCTGCCGGGAGCATCGCGATCGTCGCCCGCCGCTTCCACCCCGACGCCGTGCTCGAGGCGTGACCCGACCAGCCGAGAGGAGAGATCGGAA
>JAJYGM010000585.1 GCA_021785095.1 Actinomycetes bacterium | reverse complement strand
TGAGCGCGATCACCCGGTGCCCGGCAGTGGTGCCGCCGCCGGGCGCCTGCCACGTGTAAAAGGCGGGTTCAGGTGGCGCGCCTGCCGCCTGCGCGGTGGTGGCACCGAGCAGGCTCGCCACCGCCGCGCCGAGGGCGGCGAAGCGGGCCGCCCGATGATTCGAGCCCGGCCTGTCCACGAAGTCGATCTTGGGCAGCATCTGCACGGTTCGTAGGGCCGTAGAACCCGAATCTCCGCGTCACTGCATCGAACGGAAAGGTTCGGCGGAACAGGATCAGAAGTACCAGCCCGACGGCAGCCAGGGGCCCGGGACGGCCATGCCGTCGACGAACAGCGCGCCGGTCACCCGCACGGAGAGCCGCGCCTCGTAGGCGACGGTGAAGGCCCACTGCTGGGCAGCGGTGAGCCCGTATGCCTGGGTCTCCTCCTCGCAGCCAGCCAGGTGCCGCCACATGAGCGCGGCGGCCGTCCTCTCGTCGGTCGCCCCCAGCATGAGCAGCCGATCCGGCCGCGAGACCATCCAACCGCGCCCGGGGCCGGTGTCCACCACGTCGAGGCGGCAGCGGTCGTCTTTCAGCACGAAGGCCACGTCCTCGGTTCGCGAGCGCCCCAGATGCGCCTCCACCGAGGCGACGAGATCGAGGTCGGTCTCGTCGCTCTCCCGGCCGGGCAACGAAGGAGGGATCCCACGCCGGTCTGGACGTCCATCGAGCTCGGCGCCGGGGTGCATCGCCAGCCCGGCGAGGAAGTAGCGGCGCATGGCCCGGGGATCGGGCGAAGACTCGATCATGCGCTGGGAGGCGCCGGCTGCGTAGCTCGAGGCTGCCTCGAGCAGCCGTCCGCCAACCCCCCTGCCCTGGAATTCGGGATGGACGAAGAGCATGGAGAGGCCCCAGAAGCTGCCCCGGCGGACGGACTCGGCGACTCCGACCACCCGGTCCCCGTCCGTCGCGACCCAGGCTCCGGGCCCGTCACGCTCCACGAAGCGGGCATGGGAGACGCGATGCGCCTCTACCTGCGCCGAGCTCGTTGGGCGTGCCGGCCGGAGCTCCGCCTCTGTCAGTGCGACCCGCGCGGCGGCGATCACGGCCATCACCGCCTCGACGTCGTCGACCGACATCGGGCGCACGTCGCAGCGCGCAGCGTCACGGGTCGGGTGTGAAGACGACACCGTGCCCATCGCCCCATGCTGGCACGCCGGACTCGCCGGCCAGGTAGGGTCGGCGCGCGGCCCGGGGGCGAGCGCTCCGGAGAACGGTGGAGTGCCGTGGACGAGAACATCGCGACCGTCTGGGAGCACGTGGCTGACGCAGTGCCCGATGCCGAGGCGCTGGTGCGAGGCGCGCGCCGGCTGACCTGGGCGGAGCTCGACGAGCGGGCGGCGCGCCTTGCCTCCGCGTTGAGCAGGAGGGGAGTGGGCCCCGGCTCCCGCGTGGCCGTGGACCTGTACAACTGCATCGAGTACCTGGAGGTCGTCTACGCCGCCTTGAAGCTCCGCGCCGTGCCGATCAACGTCAACTACCGCTACCAGGAGGCAGAGCTCCTCCACCTACTCGACGACGCCGAGGCCGGGGTCGTCGTCTTCCACGGCTCGCTCGCCGACCGCCTGGTGGCGGTGGCACCGAGGTTGAGGCGGCCCGTGCACCTCGTCGAGGTGCCGGACGGTGCGGCGCTCGCTCCGCAAGCCGAGGAGTACGAGTCGATCGTGGAGTCGGCGGATCCGGCGCCCCGTGTCGAGCGAAGCGGAGACGACCAGCTCATCTTGTACACGGGAGGTACGACGGGCTATCCGAAGGGGGTCGTGTGGCGACACGAGGACGTGCTCGGTCCGCCCATCGCGGTGAACGGTTGGCTGGCGTTCGACCTCGAGATCCCCCGCTGTGCTGCTGGCGCTGCCGCGCTGGCGGCGGAGGTGGTCGGCGAAGGGCGGGCGCCGCGGTCGTTGCCGGCCGCCCCGCTCATGCACACGACGGCCCTCTTCAAGAGCCTCGCCACGCTCCTGCTCGGCGGGTGCGTCGTCTTCGCCACGTCCCGCTCGCTCGACCCCGACGAGCTGTGCCGGTTGATCGAAGCGGAGCGCGTGGTCGACCTGTCGATCGTCGGAGACGCCTTCGCCCGCCCGATCCTCGCTGCGCTCGAGCGTGCGGAGCGCAGCGGAAACACCTACGACCTGTCCAGCCTGCTGCGCATCGCGAGCGCCGGAGTCGCCTGGAGCCCGGAGGTGAAGGCTGGGATCGCCCGCTTCGCCCCGCAGGTGACCTTCACCGACATCATCGCGTCGACCGAGGGCGGCCCGTACGCGCTCGCCATCACCCGCCCGGGGGAGGATCCCCTCTCGACCCGGCCGCGCTTGACGCCTTCCGGGAGGATCCTCGACGAGCACGATCACGACGTCGAGCCCGGGTCGGGGTGTCAGGGGATGTTGGCGGCGTCGGGCTCGATGCCAGTGGGCTACCTGCACGATGCGGAGCGCACGGCTCGAACCTGGAGGACCATCGACGGCGTGCGCCATGTCATCTCCGGAGACATGGCGACGATCGACGCGGACGGGAACGTGACGCTGCTCGGCCGGGGGAGCGAGGTGGTGAACACCGGCGGCGAGAAGGTCTTCGTCGAAGAGGTCGAACAGGTGATCTTGACCCAGCCCGCCGTCGCGGACGCCGTCGTCGTCGGGGTGCCTGACGAGAGATTCGGGCATCGGGTCGTCGCGCTCGTCTCCCTGCACGAGGGGACCGAGCTCACCGAGCGTGCGGTCATCGACCACGTGGGTGCGGTCCTCGCGGACCACAAGCGCCCGCGCCGGGTGCTCTTCGTCGACGAAGTCCGCCGGAGCCCGTCCGGCAAAGCCGACCGGACCTGGGCCAAGGCCGTCGCGGCAGGGTCGTCGAGCACGCCTTCGTCGAGCGCCGGCGCGTGAGCGCCTCCGCGACGTCCCGCCGGCGGTCCGTCGCCCATCGATCGTGGCCGCCGCTGTCCCGATCGGAGGGAGCGTCGTGAAGGTGACCGGCGTCGAGACCTTCCCGATCGCCCCGCCGCCTCCCGCTCGAGGCGGCCGGACGTGGATGGTCATCCGCCTCGACACCGACGCCGGCGTGTCCGGGTACGGAGAGATGATGCTGCTGTCCAATCCCTTCCGCTGGCAGGTTGTCTGTGCCGAGATCGAGGACCTCGTCGACCAGGCCCTCGTCGGCCACGACCCGTACAACGCCGAGGAGCTCTTCGACAAGATCTACGGCCGGACCGGCTACAGCCACGCTCCCGAGCAGACGAAGCTCGCCGTGCTGAGCGCGCTCGACATGGCGTGCTGGGACATCGTCGGGAAGGACGTCGGCCAACCGGTGCACCGACTGCTCGGCGGCGCCGTGCGGGACAAGGTTCGCACCTATACGTACCTCTACGCCGACGACGAGGAGCGGGATCTCGAGCGGAGCCTCGGAGCGCTCTGGCTCGACCCCGCCTGCGCCGCCTCACGGGCCCGCCACTACGTGGATCTCGGCTTCAGCGCCGTGAAGCTCGACCCGTTCTCGCTCAGCATCGGCGAGAAGCAGGCGCTCGGCCAGCGCGTGCCCCTTCAGTTCTCTCCCCGAGCCCTTTCCACCGCCGAGTCGGTCATCGCCGCGATCCGCGACGAGGTCGGCGACGAGGCCGACATCCTCGTCGGCACCCACGGCCAGATGACTCCCGCGAGCGCCATCCGCTTCGCTCGCCGCATCGAGCGCTACGACCCTCTCTGGTTCGAGGAGCCGCTGCCGCCGGAGGACATGGAGGCCCTCGCCGAGGTCGCCCGCGCGACGAGCATCCCGATCACGACCGGTGAGAGGCTCACGTCGAAGTACGACTTCGCCCGACTCCTCACCTGCCGGGCCGCTGCCATCTTCAACCTCGACGTCGGCATGGTCGGCGGCATTCTCGAGGCGAAGAAGATCGCGACGATGGCGGAGGCGCACTACGTCCAGATCGCCCCGCACGTCTACGGCGGGCCCATGATCACCGCCGCCTCGATCCAGCTCTCGCTGTGCTCGCCGAACTTCCTCATCATGGAGGGCGTCGAACGCCTCGACGGCATCTACGACGAGCTTGCCGACCCGCCGTTCGTCTGGCGGGACGGCTACGTGCTGCCCTCGGACCGCCCCGGCCTCGGGCACGACCTCCGAGAAGACGTCGCCCGCCAGCTGCGCCCCGGCAGCCCGGGACCGAGCCTCGTTCGCGCCCACTGACACGGCTCCACCCGGCGGGAGCGGCGAGCTCGGTGCATCCCTGCCGCGCGCGATCCCCGCGCTGGGCAGGACTCGGTTCTTTGGTATAGGACAGAGCGGTGCTGCTCCTCGGGACGACTGGCCATCTGGAGGACCTGGACCGGCAGATCTCGATCGCCGAGGACGTCTCGGTCTGCGCGATCGCGATCGGCACCGGGTCCGGAGCCTGGGGCGCGTACGTGCTGCTCGACGGAGACCGCATCGCCAGGGTCGACGAGTACGAGCTGGCCCCGATCGCCCGCGTCGAGCTCGGGAAGGCCCAGAGCATGGCTGCGGTCGACGGCGGGCTGCTCGTCGGTCTCGAGGGTGCCCGGCTCGCCAGGGTGGATCTCCTCGACGGCCAGCTGTCGACGCTGGATTCCTTCGACGGCGTCCCCGGGCGCGCCGGGTGGAAGAACCCGGCGGCCCCGAGCCCCGACCTTCGCTCGATGGCGGTGACGGACGCAGGGACGTGGCTCGTAAGCGTGCACGTCGGTGGCGTCTGGCGGTCGATGGACCGCGGCGCGACGTGGACCGAGGTCATCGTGCCGGACCACGACGTGCACGAGGTCGTGGCCGGCCATGCGGGTGTCGTGGCGGCCGCGGCCGCGAGGGGCTTCGGATGGAGCTCGGACGACGGGGCCACCTGGCAATGGACGGCCGAAGGTCTCCACTCGGGCTACTGCCGGGCGACGGCTGTCGACGGCGACGTCGCGTACGTGACCGCGTCGACGGGACCGTCCACGCGCGACGGCCGCCTCTACCGTGCGGCACACCTCGGCGATCCGTTCGAGCCGTGCGGAGGCGGGCTGCCTCCGTCGTTCCCGTTCAACCTCGACACGGGCAGCCTGGCCGCCCGAGGCGGCGAGGTCGCGCTCGGGACGCCCGACGGCCGAGTGTGGCGCTCCGCCGACCGCGGCGACACCTTCGAAGCCGTGACGGAGCGGGTCGGGCACGTGCGGGTCCTGAGGTTCGCCTGACCACACCGGGAAGGGGCGGTCAGGCGATGCACGAGCGTCCAACGCGCCCGGAGGCGTACCATCGCGTGCCATGTCGAACCCTTCGGAAGTGCTCGCGACGGTGCCGCTGTTCTCGATGGTCTCCAAGCGCGACCTCGAAAAGCTCGTACGCGAGATCCACGACAGGGCGTTCCCGGCCGGCACCGTGCTCACCGAAGAAGACGAGCACGGCACGATCTTCACCGTGATCGCCGAAGGCCGGGCCACGGTCACCGTCCGGGGCAAGGTCGCGCGGGTGCTCGAGCCTGGGGACTTCTTCGGAGAGATGGGGCTGATCGACCGCGCTCCTCGATCGGCGACGGTCACCGCCGACACCGACGTGCGGTGCCTCATGCTGACCCAGCCGGTCTTTCGCCCGTTCGCGCTGTCCCATCCCGAGACGATGTGGGCGCTCCTCGAGCTCATGGTCCAGCGCGTCCGCGACGCCGAGTCGAGAGAGTCTGACGCGCTCTGACGCGCTCTGACGCACCCTGGTCCGGCCTCGCTCCGTCCGGGGGACGTTCTCGATCCAAGGCACACGCAGCGCCGTCCGTCACGAGAAGGCAGCCGGCAACGGCCACCGCGCGCTAGCCTCCCGCTGGAGGCGGACGTAGCAAGGGCAGTGGGGCAGGATGCCGAGAGACGCCGTGACGCTTCGCGAGGTGGCGGAGGCTGCGGGGGTGCACCCGGGCACGGCCTCGCGCGCCCTCAATGACGCGACCCGGGCGCTCGTCCGTCAGGAGACCGCCGAGCGCGTGACCGCAGCGGCGACCTCGCTCGGCTACAAGCCGAACCTCCTCGCCCGGAGCTTCAAGACGCGGCGGACGAACTCTGTCGGGGTCGTCATCCCCGACATCGACAACCCGCTCTTCCCACCGATGGTGCGGGGCGTCGAGTCCCGCCTGTTCCAGGACGGCTACGTCGCCCTGCTCGCGAACACCGAAGGTGGCCCCGACCGGCAACGCCGGATCCTCGAGAGCATGGTGGAGCGGCGTGTCGACGGTCTCATCCTCGCCACGGCGCACCGGCACGACGCGAGCCTCGCGGAGCTCGAGGACGTGGGCGTTCCCTTCGTGCTCTTGAACCGGGTCGTCGAGGATCGCACGTTCTCGTCCGTCTCGGTGGACGACGCTGCAGGTGTCGGGCTCGTCGTGGAGCACCTGCGAAGCCTGGGCCACCGACGGATCGGGCACATCGCCGGCCCGCAGTCCATGTCGACCGGGCACGCACGGTACGAAGGGTTCGTCTCGGCGATGCGGACGACCGGCGCCGATCTCGACGAAGGTTGCGTGGAGTTCGCCGAGAGCTTCTCGATCGGGGAAGGGGAGCGCTGCGCGCGGAGGCTCTTTTCGGCGCCGGACCGTCCCACGGCGGTCGTCGCGGGCAACGACATGCTGGCGCTCGGCTGCTATTCGGCCGCTGCGCGCGCGGGTCTCGGATGCCCAGCAGACGTCTCGATCGTGGGGTTCAACGACATGCCCTTCATCGACCGGATGAACCCGCCTCTCACCACCGTGCGGATCCCCCACTACGAGATCGGGGTCCATGCCGCAGAGCTGCTGCTCGGGCGCCTCCGTGATCCCGGCACCGCGGTCAAGGTGGTGCAGCTCCGGCCGGAGCTGGTCGTGCGCGGATCCACCGCCTCCGCACGCGCGCAGCGGCGCTGACGACCGTATTCCCCCTGGCGATCCAGACGGGCTCGTCGCCGGACCCCTCAGCGGACCTGTCGCGCCAGCGTGCCCCGGGTCTGGTGGCGCGCGCCGCCGGGGTGCGCCGACGGGGTGCGCCGACGGGGTGCGCCGACGGGGTGCGCTTGACACTGGCAGTCCCGTTTCGGATACTGGGCCCTATGCAAACGGTTGCTGGGCCCGGCGGCCCGGCTCAGACGCTTGGCTGGATCGGCGCGGGCCGGATGGGAACGGCGATGGCCGCACGTGCGCTTCGGGCAGGGCACGAGGTCAAGGTCTTCAACCGCACCCGGTCCAAGACGGGACCGCTCGTCGAGCGGGGCGCGAAGGTGGCCGAGACCATCGGCGAGCTGGCGGACCGCGACGTCGTGTTCATCACGGTGGCGTCGTCCGACGACCTGCTGAAGGTGCTCGTCGGCGACGAGGGGCTCCTCACGGGCTCCGAGGTCCCGCGGATCATCGTCGACTGCTCGACCGTCTCGATGGACGCCTCCGCGGCGGCGCGGGCTGCCGCGGACGAACGGCTCGTCGGGTTCCTCGCCGCTCCCGTGAGCGGCAACCCGAAGGTCGCCCGGGCCGGCCAGCTCTCGATGGTGGTCTCGGGCCCCCGCCCGACCTTCGAGGAGGTGGAGACGGCGCTCCGCCACATCGTGAAGGAGGTCACCTACGTCGGTGAGGGTGAGCTGTCACGGCTCGTCAAGCTGTGTCACAACCTCCACCTCGGCGTCGTGATCCAGTCCCTCGCGGAGGTGACCGTGCTCGCCCAGAAAGGCGGGGTCAAGCGCGCGGACTTCCTCGCCTTTCTCAACGCGTCCATTCTCGGCTCCCCGTTCACGCGCTACAAGAGCCCGGCGCTCGTGAACTTGGACTTCGAGCCGACCTTCACGACCCGGTTGCTGCGGAAGGACTTCGATCTCGGGCTCGGCGAGGCGCGACTCCTCGAGTCCCCGATGCCGGTCGCCGCGCTCGTCCACCAACTGCTCGGTCAGGGCATCGGCAACGGGCTCGGCGACGTCGACTTCGCCGCGGTGGTCGAGATGATCGGCAAGGGCGCCGGCTTGGAGCTCGAGCCCGAGAACGTTCCCGTCGCCGACGGTCTCGATCCCGAGGACTGACGCCAGCCGGACCTCGTCGGCGACGGTCTTCCCCCGGTCCCGCTTCTCCCTCTTCGGCCTCTTCGGCCGAAGCGCCTCACCGGAGCGGCGATCGCACCGGTCGCCGCGTCACACCCGCGGCGCCTCGGTCAGGAGGACCTCGAGCCCGCCGTCGCCTGCAGACAGCCGGATCGGACCCGGGTCGAGCCAGGCCATCGACTCGCGCCGCAGCTCGTGGAGCTCGCCGCCCACCTCGACGCTCCCCGAGCCCGCCACCACGTAGGCCATGACCTCGGCGCCTCGGGCGTCGACCTCGGCCGTGCTGCGCGCATCGACGACGAAGCGGCGCACTCGCAGCGGCACCGGCGCGTCGAACACCTCGGTGCTCGCGCAGACCGTCTCGACGTAGCCGGGTCCCCGGCGTGACGGCAGCGCCGCGGGTCCTCTCACGATGGGCATGGCGACCTCACTTGGACGGGAGGATGATGGGGCGGATGGCGGTCCTCTGCGCGAGCGCCTCGAAGGCAGCGCCGACGTCGGCGAGCGCGTAGCGGTCCGCGGTCAGCAAGTCGGTCCGGATCGCGCCGGCGGCGAGCAACGAGATCATCGCCGGGTAGGCGTTGGGGCTCGAGCGGACGCCGAGCAGGTCCAGCTCGTCCAGCGCGAATGCGTCGACGGCCACCTCGGCGCGAGCGCCTCCGGCCAGCCCGAGGATCGCGACCTTGCCCCCCCGGCGCACCGACCTGACTGCCTGGTCGAGCACTGCAGGGTTGCCCGAGCAGTCGAACACGACGTCGACGCCTCGCCCCCCGGTCACCGCCCTGACGCCGGCGGCGGGGTCGTCCACCTCGTAGTCGACGAGGTGGGTGGCGCCGAGCTCGGCGGCGGTGCGGAGCCGCTCCCCGCGTCCGACGACGACCGCGGCCGCCGCCCCCGACGCCCGAGCGACTTGCAGCATGAGCAGGCCGAGGAGTCCCGGGCCGTACACGGCGACGGTGGCACCGGCGGTGAGCCCGACCCTTCTTGCCGCGTGGACCGTGAGGGCACCCTGGTTCACGAGCGCGGCCGCGGCGTCGTCCACCGAGCGAGGCACGCGATGGAGCGCGACCGCCGGCCGGACCGCGAACTCGGCCAGCGCTCCCGGCGCCGTGTGACCGTAGAGCTTGAAGCCTGGCTCGCCGACTCGCTCGCAGAGGTTGTAGCGGCCCGACCGGCACATCGGGCAGGCGGAGCACCCTGCGTGGTTCTCGGCGACGACGCGGTCGCCGACGGACAGGCCGGACCGCGCCGTGTCGGGTCCCAGTGCGGCGACCTCGCCGGACCACTCATGGCCGATCACGAACGGCAGCGAGGGCGGCCAGACCCCGGCGAAGTCGCCCCGCACGATCTTGAGGTCCGTGCCGCAGATGCCGCAGGCGAGCACTCGGCAGAGGACCTCGCCCGGCCCCGGCTCGGGGACCGGGATCGACGACACGTCGAGCCGGCCGTGTTCCGACAGCAGCGCGGCGTTCATCGCGGCGGGCAGGACGCTCACCGAGGGACCGAGCCGTCGTCGATTGCGCCCACTCTGTCCACGAGGCCGTGGGAGGTCGCGTCGAGCGCCTGCCAGATCTCCTGCGCCCGCTCGACGACGTGGTCGGCCACCTCTTCGGCGATCTCCTCCGCGCGTGCGGCGTTCGCCAGCTCCGGGCGCCCGTACCAGCCGGTCGGTGCGACGACGTGGAAGTCCGCCATCACCGGGTACACGTCGGGACGGCGGAACAGTCCGTGCGCCGTCTCCCCGTCGCCGCGGTCGCTCGCTTGGGTCGCGCGTTCGAGATGGACCAGTCCGGGCTCGTACGCGAGGACTGCGGAGGTCTCCATGGAGCCTGCGTGGGTGAACTCCATCTCCTCAGGGTGCTTGCGATGCGTGATGACGTGGGTCTCCGCGATCACGATGCGCAGCGCGTGGCGCCGCTGCACATCGTCGGCTGCGACGCGCAGCGGCGCGGAGTTCCCTTCGTGCCAGTTGACGACGAGGATCCGCTCGACGCCCGCGAGTGCGAGGCTCTCGCAGACGTCGGCGAGCACCGCACGCAGCGTCTCGGGACGCAGGGAGAGGGTGCCCGGCCAACCCAGGTGGTAATGGGCCACCCCGGTCGGCCCGAGGGTGACGGCCGCCGTGTCGAGCCGTTCCGCGACGCGCTCGGCGATGGACATGGCCGCGAACGCGTCCGTGCCGAGCGGCAGGTGACCACCGTGCTGCTCGACGCTGCCGGCGACCACGACCGCGGTGCGCGACCTGGCGAGCAGCCGCGCCGCGTCGGGCTGGCTCATGCGCTCGATCTGGCGGTCGGGGTGGCGCGGCATCGTCAACCTCCGTAGTAGGCGGCGCTCGCCGGCCCCTCGTCGACCGACCGCCGGTGCCCGGCGATCGGCGTCTCCCAGGTGTCGGTCACGACGTCCACGAGCGAGGGCCCGTCCGCGCCGAGAGCCGTGGTGAAGGCGTCGCGCAGCTCGCGTGGGTCGGTCACGCGCGCTGCGCTCCATCCGAGTGCCGTCGCGACGTCGGCGAACGGGACGTCGGAGAAGTCCGGCTGGTCGAACCCACGCCCGAACGCGATCCTGCGGTACCACCGGATCCACCCGAGCGAGCTGTTGTTCAAGACGACGACCGTGATCGATAGGCCGTGCTCCCGCACCGTGGGGAGCTCGCCCAGGGCGTAGGCGAGCGCACCGTCGCCGGTGAGGGCGACCACCCGGCGCCCAGGGGCGCCTGTGGCCACGCCGATCGCCGCAGGGAGCGCGTAGCCGAGCCCGGCGAAGCCGCGTGGGGTGAGGATCCGGCGGCCCGGGGCACGCTGCTCGAAGTAGACGGTGCCCCACCCGCTCGAGAGGCTCGCGTCGCAGACCACCAGGTCTCTCGAGCCGAGCGCCGACTCGAGCTCCATGAGCACGCGGGCCGGCGCGATCGGCTCCCCGTCACCTCGGCGCTCCTCGTCTCGCCGCCCACGCCACGAGTCGACGGCCGACGACACCGCCGCCGCCCAAGCCGCGCGAGCCTGCGTGACGGCGCCCTCGTCGTCGGACGGGTCGCCGAGCGCGCCGAGGACCGCCTCGAGCCCGAGGCGAGCGTCGCAGGCCATGGCTGCGGCGACCGGCACGGCGCGTCCCAGTTCTGCGGGGTCGACGTCGAGCTGCACCACGAGCTGGTCTTCCCGGGGCAGCGTCCAGTTGTAGGTGGCGCCGCCGGACGCCTTCGTGCCGATGAGGAAGACCACGTCCGCCTGCTCGAGGGCGACCCGAGCAGCGGTCGTGCCCATGGTGCCGACCACGCCGACAGCCAGCGGGTGGTCCTCGGCGATCACCCCCTTGCCGGACATCGTGGTCGCGACGGCTGCGCTGAGCCGCTCGGCGAGCGCCTGCACCTGGGCCGAGGCACCCGAATGGAGCGCCCCGCCGCCGACGAAGAGGCACGGGCGGCGCGCCCCGGTCAGGACGCTCGCAGCGTCCGACGTGTCCGCCGGGTCCGGCGCGCCGCGCACCGACGGCCAGCGACCGAAGCGCGCCCCGCCGCCGTCGGTCCAGGGCGGGGCGGGGCCGTCGAGGAGGTCCTGGGGGACGATCAGCGCGACCGGTCCCGGACGGCCGCTCGACGCCTCGCGGAACGCCTTGCGGACCATGGCGGGGAGCGCGTGCACGTCGGGCACCGACGAGCACCATTTCGTCACGGGCTGGAGGAGCGCGGCTTGGTCGAGCGCTTGGGAGGCGGCACCCCGGTCGCGGTGCGGCGCAGCCGATGCGGGGAGGTCGCTCACGATCGCGAGCACGGGCACCGAGGCACCGAGCGACTCGGCGAGGCCGGACGGGAGCTTCGCGGCTCCGGGTCCGACCGTCGCGTCGCACACCCCGACCCGCCCGGTCGCACGCGCGTAGCCGTCCGCGGCGTACGCGGCGGTCCGCTCGTCGCGCACGAGGACGTGGCGCATGCCCGGCGCCCGGTCGTCGAGGGCGTCGTACAGGGCGATGGTCTGGCCGCCAGGGACGCCGAAGACGTGCGCGACCCCGTGCTCGGCGAGCAGCTCGACGAGGAGCGTGCCTCCGTGGCGGCGTGACGCCGCCTCGGCAGCGCCGGCGGTGGTGGACGCAACCGATTGCGACATCGCGCCCCACAGTGCACGACCGCCGGCGAGCGTGTCAAGGAGGCGCGGCGGTCAGGCATGTGGAGGAGGCGTGGCGGTCAGGCGTGTCGAGGAGGCGTGGCGGTCAGGCGTGTGGAGGAGGCGTGTCGACCAGGCGTGTCGGCCACGCGTGCCGACCACGCGTGCCACGGGGCTCGGGAAGGACCATGGGCGATGGGGTACGCTCCAGCAACCGATTGCAGCCGAGCGCGGCCGGGAGGGGAGCGAGATGCCCGACGAAGCCATCAGCAGCGCCATCGCCAACTGGGGGCCGCGCTTCACCGCCCAGGGCGTCGACCCGAACGACTTCGCGCGGGTCACCTCGCCGCTCGAGCGCTGGGAGGACTGGCTGGACGCGTGGTGCGACAACGCAGAGGTCCACGCAAGCGTCGCACGCGAGGCCGAGGGGGCCGGTCACCGGCGGACCGCCGGCGAGGAGTGGGTGCGGGCGGCGCTCAGCTACCACTTCGCGAAGTTCGTGTGGTTGCTCGACCTCGAACGTCACCGCTCCGCGTCGGACAAGGCCGTCGAGGCCCACGGCAGGGGACTTCGGCTGCTCGATCCCACGTTCGAGCGGGTGGAAGTGCCTTTCGAGGACGCGACCGTCTACGGGAACCTCCGACGTCCACCGGGCGAGACGCGGCCACCCCTCGTGCTCCTCTTCCCGGGGCTGGACTCGACGAAGGAGGAGTTCTTCCACGTCGAGAACGTCTTCTTGCGCCGCGGGATGGCGACCTTCTCGATGGACGGCCCGGGCCAGGGCGAGACCGGCTACACGACCGTGATCCGCCACGACTACGAGGTGGCGGTGGCGGCGGTGCTCGACGCGCTCTCGGCGCGTGACGATCTCGACGCGGCGAGGGTCGGGGCGCTCGGCGTCAGTCTCGGTGGGTACTACGGGGTGCGTGCCGCCGCCTTCGAGCCGCGCCTGGTCGCGGCGGTCGTCGCCGGCGGCCCGTACGACTACGGGGAGATCGTGCCGAAGCGCCCGCCCAACTCGCGCGCGGCCTTCATGCACCACAGCGGTGCGACGACCGAGGAGGAGACGTTCGCCAACGCACGGAAGATCTCGTTGGCGGGAGTCGCCGAGAAGGTCCGCCAGCCCCTCCTCGTGGTGTTCGGCAAGCAGGACCGGCTCGTGCCCTGGGAGCAGGCGGCGCGGGTCGCAGAGGAGGCGCCGAGCTCGACGCTGTGGATGTTCGACGACGGGAACCACGTCTGCATGAACATCACCTACCGCTGGCGTCCCCAGGCGGCGGACTGGCTCGGGGAGAAGCTCGGCGCGCGAGAAGGCGGTTGAGCGACCGGCGGCACCTGCGCGCCGGGCGAGCCGCAAGCGCCCGGGGGGACCCGGAGCAAGGCTGGCGAGATTGCGACCGGTGCAGATCCAATCATGCAGCACCAATCACGCGTCCCCAATAGACTCGAGCGTCGGGCTCGGTGAGCACGCGCTGGGAGGAGTGGCCGTCCGGATGAGCGTCGTTGGTCGAGAGGCTTTGACGTCGGACTGTTCGCACGCCCGGCGGCCGGCCGGTCGGCGGCCCGCGGCAGGGACCAGGTCCTGAGCCCATGACCTCGCCGCCCTGGCACTCGGGCCAGCCCGTCATGGTCGAAGAGGTCGCCGGATCGGATCGCCCGGCGGCGTACTTCCTCGCAGAGACCCGGGACGGCCTGTACACGCCCTACGTCGTGCGCACGCCTGGCGACGAAGGGCGGTTCCCCTTCGTCTTCCTCGCGTACGGGAACGGGGGCGGCGGGCTCGACTGGCTCCGCACCTGGGTGCACTCGCGCCCCTACATCGCCGAGCGCCTGCTCGACGCCGGGTACGCGTGCGGGTGGGGCCGGTACCGCACCGAGGTCGACCTCGGCTTCAACGTGGGCGGCCCGCTCGAGATCGACGGGCGCCAGGGCATGGAGGTCATGAACCGGTCGCCGCTCGAATTCGAAGACGAGCTCGCGATCTTGGAGCACGTGCGCCGCCACCCGCAGGTCGACGGCGACCGCCTCGGCCATGTCGGGGTGAGCCACGCCGGCGAGATGCTCTTCAAGCTCGCCTCCCGGTACCCCGGGGCCGTCAGGGCCGGGGTGGCCTGCGAGCCTGCGAACCACGAGTTCCTCGACCTGGCGCTCGACGACGAGGCTCCCGTCGACCCGAGGACCGGCCTGCGCAGCATCGAAGAGCTGCAGCTGCAGGACCCCGCGTGGGTGCGGTCCCGCGTCAACCTCCCCCTCGCCGACGAGCGCATCGCCCCGATCGACGTGCCGATCCTGGTGATGGGGAGGGATCCCGACCACCTCCAGGGCGTCTTCCAGGTGAGCTACGAGCTTCTCGTCACGCACGGGAAGGACGCCCAGTGGGTGTCCTGGGATCATCCGCTGCACGGCTACATCTTCCCCATCGCGGCCGACGGGGGTCCCGACGCCGTCCAGGTGCAGGCCGTCGACGCCATCGTCGCGTTCCTCGGGCGCACCCTGGCTTGAGGTGCACGGCCCTGCTCGTGGAGCTGCTCGCATGACCGGCCCTGCCAGGGTCGGGCCGGAGGCCGTCCCGCCCGCGGTAGGAGACGCGGCCTTGGACTTCACGTTGCGGCACACCTTCGACGACGACGTGAACCTGCGTGCGACGTTGCGCCGCGGACCGGTCGTGCTGGCTTTCTACGTCTTCGACTTCGGTCACGTATGAAGGGACGAGCTGTCCCAGTTGGGACGACGCAGCGAAGAGATCGGGGAGCTGGGCGCGAGCATCCTCGCGGTCGCCGTCACCGCGACCTTCTCCCAGCAGGCGTTCGCCTCCTCGCTCGGCGTGGACTTCCCGCTCCTGTCGGATTGGGACCGCGTGGCGTGCAGCGCCTACGGCGTCCGGTACGACAGCTGGAAGGGTCACAGCGGCCTCGCCAAGCGATCGGTCTTCCTCGTCGACACCGACGCGGTCGTCCGCTACCGCTGGGTGACCGAGGACGCCACCGTCGTCCCCGACCTCGACGAGGTCGTGGGGGCCCTCGGCGCTGTCTGCGGCCGCGGGGGACCGGACGACGCATCGCGGTGACGGGCGGTCGGCGCCGGTGACCCCCGTCGTGTTCTTGGCGGTGCTCGGGGCCGGGGTGGCGGCGGGCGCCATCAACACGGTGGTGGGATCCGGGACGCTCATCACGTTCCCCGTCCTCCTGGCGCTGGGCATCCCACCGTTGACGGCCAACGTCTCCAACACCATCGGCCTCGCGCCAGGCGGGATCAGCGGGGCCGTGGGCTACCGCCACCAGCTCGTGGGCCAGCGCGGCCGCGCGGTGACGCTTGCGGTCGTCGCCGTGATGGGCGGGCTCCTCGGGGCCGTCCTGCTGCTCACGCTCCCGTCTTCGGTGTTCAAGCGAGCGCTGCCGGGGCTCATCCTCGCCGCCTGCGTGCTGGTGCTCCTCCAGCCGTTGAGCCGGCGGCTCGCCTCCCGGTGGCGGGCTGCTTCGGGGAAGGGCGGCTGGGGCTTGCGCGGCGGCACCCTGGCGGTCGCGGTCTACGGGGGCTACTTCGGCGCCGCGCAGGGCGTGATCCTCATGTCGATCCTGCCGATGGCGCTCCACGACGGGCTCCAGCGCCTCAACGCCCTGAAGAACGTGCTCGCGATGGCCGCCAACCTGGCGGCCGCGATCGTCTTCGTCGCTGCTGCGCCGGTCTCCTGGCCAGCCGCCGCGGCCGTTGCCGCCGGGTCGATCGTGGGGGGCCAGGTCGGGGCCCGGGTGGGGATGCGGCTGTCGCCCGGCGTGCTGCGCGGGGCCATCGTGGCGGTCGGCGTCGCCGCCGCGCTGCGGCTGCTCGTGTGAGCTGCTCCGGGCGGACGCGGGGCGGACGCGGGGCGGACGCGGGGCGCAGGGCATGACGTGCTGACGACCCCGGCGCGACGCCGGCGGTCACCGCGCCCGTGGGCAGCCCGGCCGTCCGGCGCCGCCCCGAGGCGAGCTCCAGTCAGGTCCAGCTGCCCGCCACTCTCTGCGCCACGGGGGATACGGGGGATATGGGGAGCAC
>JAJYGM010000217.1 GCA_021785095.1 Actinomycetes bacterium | reverse complement strand
GCGCTCGACGGAGCGGGTCTTCCGGGAAAGCTCGTCGACTGCGCGTCGCGCAACGCGCGCGAGTCGGAGATCTTCATCGTCGAGGGGAACTCGGCCGCTGCGTCGGCGCGCGACGCGCGCGATCCGCGGATCCAGGCGATCCTGCCGATCCGGGGAAAGATCTTGAACGTCGAGAAGGCGCGAGTGGACAAGATGTTGAAGAACGCCGAGATCCAGGCGCTCATCATGGCGATCGGCGCGGGTGTCGCCGACGACTTCGACGTCGACAAGATCCGGTACCACAAGGTGATCATCCTCGCGGACGCGGACGTCGACGGGTCGCACATCCGCACGTTGCTGCTCACGTTCTTCCTCCGCCAGATGAAGCCGATGGTCGACGCCGGGCACGTCTACGCGGCGCAGCCGCCGCTGTACTCGACGCTCGTGGGCAACTCGAAGGTCTACCTGAAGGACGACGCAGCTCGCGCCGCGTTCCTCGACGAGCACCCCAACCACAAGCAGGAGTTCCAGCGCCTCAAGGGCCTGGGGGAGATGGACTTCGCCGAGCTCCGTGACACGACCATGGATGCGGGCAAGAGGTCGCTCCTGCAGATCACGATGGAAGAGGCGAGCATCGCGGACCAGGTCTGCTCGGTCCTCATGGGCGACGATGTGGAGGTCCGGCGCCGCTTCATCCAGACGAACGCGAAGGACGTGCGTTTCCTCGACATCTGAGCGCACCGGGCCGACCGTCGGGTCGCTCGGTGACATCGGCAAAGGCTGGGGCAGGTATGCACACGACGACGAGCACCGGAGGCAGGACCGCGCATGGCACGAGGTGAGGCCGCGAGGCCGGAAGCTGGCGGCGACGGCCCGCAGCCACCCCTGGGGGCCGTCGAGCCGATAGAGATCCAAGAGGAGATGGAGCGCTCGTTCCTCGAGTACTCCATGTCGGTGATCGTCTCGCGGGCGCTCCCGGACGTGCGGGACGGGTTGAAGCCGGTCCACCGTCGGATCCTCTACGGGATGTGGGACACCGGGCTCCGTCCGGACCGGCCGTTCGTCAAGTGCGCGAAGGTGGTCGGCGACGTCATGGGTCGCTTCCATCCGCACGGCGACACCGCCCTCTACGACGCGCTTGCACGTATGGTGCAGACATTCAGCCTCCGGCATCCGCTCATCGACGGCCATGGCAACTTCGGCGCTCCGGGCCCGGAGATGGGCCCAGCTGCGATGCGCTACACCGAGTGCCGCCTCGCCCCCTTGGCGATGAGCCTGCTCGAGAGTCTCGACGAGGAGACTGTCGACTTCGTCGCGAACTACGACGGGAGCGACAACGAGCCCGTCGTGCTCCCGGCGCGCTTCCCCAACCTGCTCGTCAACGGCTCCCAGGGGATCGCCGTGGGCATGGCGACGAACATCCCGCCGCACAACCTGGGCGAGGTCATCGACGCGACCCGCTACCTGCTGGACCACCCTGAGGCGACCTCCGACGATCTCATGCATTTCGTCAAGGGGCCGGACTTCCCGACAGGGGCTCTGATCCTCGGCCGCGCCGGGATCCTCGACGCGTACAGGACCGGACGTGGCTCGGTGAAGCTGCGTGCCGTCGCCGAGATCACGGAGTCCCGCAACGGGATCCCCCAGATCGTCGTCACGGAGATCCCCTACCAGACCGCCGTCGACGTCATCGAGAAGCAGATCTCGGACGCGATCGACGCGGGGCACGTCTCGGGCATCTCGGACGCGCAGAACGACTCGGCGGGCGGCAAGCCTCGGCTCGTCGTGACCCTCAAGCGGGACGCGAACGCCAACGTCGTGCTCAACAACCTCTACAAGCACACCCAGCTCCAGACGAGCTTCGGGGTGCACATGCTGGCCCTGGTCGACGGAGTGCCGCGGCTCGTCACCTTGGCACAGGCGCTGACCGCCTACATCGCGCACCAGGTCGAGGTCGTGACGCGGCGGTCGCAGTACAGGCTCGACCGCGCAAGGGCACGGGCTCACATCGTCGAAGGGTTGCTGCGCGCCCTCGACATGCTCGACCAGATCATCGCGACCATCAGGGCCTCGGCCGACCGCGCCGCGGCACGTGCCGCGCTCATGGACGAGCCGTTCGTCTTCTCCGAGGAGCAGGCCACTCACATTCTCGACATGCAGCTCGGCAGGCTCACCCGGCTCGGGAGGGCCGAGCTCGAGCAGGAGATGGCCCAGCTCCGTGAGACGATGGCCGAGCTCGAGGCGATCCTCGGGGATCCCGTCCGGCTTCGGTCGGTGATCTCCGCCGAGCTCTCCTCTGTGCGTGAGCGCTTCGCTACGGACCGCCGGAGCCAGATCGTCCACGATCCGGGCTCGCTCGACGCGGAGGACCTGATCGAGGACGAGCCCATCGTCGTCACGCTCACTCGCGCCGGCTACATCAAGGCCGTCGCGGCCGACTCCTTCCGGACCCAGTCCCGAGGCGGTCGAGGGGTCCAGGGCGCACGGCTGAAGGAGGAGGACCTGATGGCTCAGGTGCTCCGCACGACGTCCCTGGCACACGTGCTCTTGTTCTCGAACCGCGGCAAGGTGTACCGCCTGCGTGCCTACGAGATCCCTGTCAAGGAGCGTACGGCGAGGGGGACGCCCGTCGTCAACCTCATATCCCTCGAGCCGGACGAGCGGATCCAGGCGATCGTCGAGACTCGGGAGTTCTCGCCGGACCGCTACCTGCTGTTCGCGACGAAGTCCGGCCAGGTGAAGAAGACGCCCTTCAGCGAGTACGACAAGTCCCGGCGAGAAGGCTTCATCGCGATCAATCTGCACGAGGACGACGAGCTCGTCGGAGTGCTCGCCACCTCCGGCGAGGACGACGTGTTCATGGTGACACGTAACGGCATGACGATCCGATTCGCCGAGTCCGACGCGCGCTCCATGGGTCGGAGCGCGGCGGGAGTGCGCGGGATGAAGCTGCGGACGGGGGACGAGGTGGTCTCCTGCGACGTCGCGGGGCCGGACGCGGACCTTCTGATCGTGACCGATGCCGGCTACGGCAAGCGGACGAAGCTCGAGCACTTCAACGTCCAGCAGCGGGGCGGTCAGGGTGTCCGCGGGATCAGGCTCACCCAGAGCCGCGGCTACGTCGTGGCGGCACTTATGGCGTCGCTCGACGACGAGCTGCTCATCGTGTCCTCGGGTGGCGTGACCATCCGGACCTCGGTACGTGAGATCGCGGCGCAGGGCAGGGATGCCACCGGAGTCCGCGTGATGAACCTCGACGGCGGCCAAGCGGTGGCGGCGGTCGCCCCGCTGAGCAGCGCCGAAGAGGACTGACGGCGCGGTGGTGTAAACTTTTATGTTCCGGGGCTATAGCTCAGTCGGTTAGAGCGCAGCACTGATAATGCTGAGGTCGCAAGTTCGATTCTTGCTAGCCCCACCGGAAAAGTTCTG
>JAJYGM010000506.1 GCA_021785095.1 Actinomycetes bacterium | reverse complement strand
GGTCAGGCGTTGCCCGGGTGCTGCGCCTGCGAGAGCGCGCTGGCTCGCACCGTCGGGCTGAGCACGTCCGGGTCCGTTGCCACGTCGACGAGCACCGGCCGCGAGCCCGAGCCAGCCTCGGCGAACGCGGCGGCGAAGGTGTCGCGCAGCGCCTCCTCGCTCTCGACCGAGAAGGACCCCGCCCCGAGCCCCCTCGCCCAGGTCGCGAGGTCGACAGCCGAGATGTCGACGGCGGCCGTGCGACCGAAGGACCTGAGCTGGTGGGTGGCGATGGTGCCGTAGAGGCTGTTTCGCATCACGACGACCACCGGAGCCAGGCCGAGGCGGGTCGCCGTCTCGAGCTCGTTGCCGGTCATGAGCACGCCGCCGTCGCCTGCCAGCGCCAGCACCGGACGGCCGGGCGCCGCCAAGCAGGCTGCGACCGCAGCCGGCACGCCGTAGCCCATCGCCCCGGAGGTGGGTGCGAGCTGGCTGAGCGGCGCGCGGTAGCACCAGTGGCGGTGGAGGAAGGCGGCGAAGTTCCCGGCGTCGTTGGCCACGACGACACCCTCCGGTGCCGTCGCGGCGAGCGAAGCGATCACGGCCGCGGGGTGGACCCGGGCGCCCTCTCCGGCCTGGCGGCCCGCCGGTCCGGTCGCGCTCGGGTCGGGAAGGGCGGCGTCGGCGAGGTAGGCGGCGTGAGCTGCGGACCAGTCCTGCGCCCTGGCCGAGCCGTCGTCGGGGAACGGGCGCGGGGCACTCGCTCCACGCTCTCCCGTTTCGTGCCGGCCGGCCGCCCCGACGAGGGCACGCGCCGTCGCCCCGACATCGGCCACGACGCCGAGCTCGAGCGCGTGGCTCGCGCCAAGGACCCCCGGGTCCAGGTCCACCTGGATGACGCGGGTCGACGGCCGGGGCAGGGTCCACTCCTGGGTCGTCACCTCGGAGAGCCGGCTCCCGAGCACCAGCACCAGGTCGGCCGCCTCGAGGGCGGCCCGGACCCCCTCGGCGCAGCCGAGCCCGAGATGCCCGAGGTAGAGCGGGTGGTCGTTCGGGAACGCATCCTGACGGCGGAAGGCCGTGTAGACGCCGAGCTGGAACGTCTCGGCGAGGGCGACGACCTCCGCGCGGGCCCGCCGAGCCCCGGCGCCGAGGATGCAGACCGGGCGCGCCGCTGCCAGGAGCGCAGAGGCGATCCGCTCGACTTGGCGAGGATCCGGACCCTGGGCGTCGGATGCCACTGCGGGCTCGCGTGTCGCTGCCGAGCCGGCTGCCAGTGCGAGGTCAGCTGCCGCTACCGAGCCAGGTCCCGCAACCTGGTCGGGCGCCGCCGGCGTGACGGACGAGTCGAGCGCGCCCCCGAAGAGGTCGGCCGGGACCTCGAGCACGACCGGGCCGGGTCGGCCCTGGCTCGCGAGCCGCAGCCCCTCGGTGACGGCCGGCCCGAGCCGGTCGGCACGACCCACCCGGAAGCTCGCCTTCGCCAGGGGCGCGAACATCGCCGCGAGGTCCACCTCCTGGAAGGCTTCGCGCCCGAGGTGGGCCGTCGGCACCTGGCCGAGGACGACCAACATGGGCGTCGAGTCCTGACGGGCGGTGTGGACGCCGATCGCCAGGTTCGCAGCGCCGGGCCCCCGGCTCCCGAAGACGGCGGCAGGCCGGCCCGTCAGCTTCGCATCCGCGTCCGCCATGAAGGCCGCGCCGGACTCGTGCCGGGTGGAGACGAGCATCAGATCGGGGCGCTCCTCGACGGCATCGAGGAGCTCGAGGAAGCTCTCGCCCGGGACCGTGTAACAACGCTCCACCCCACCTGCGGCGAGCAGCGCCGCGACAACTTCACCGCCGTTCACATCGCCTCCGAACGAGAGGCCGGCCGGGCAACCCGGCAGACCGTCAGGAGCTCCGTGGCGACCGTTGCGCCGCCAGCCGGGCAGCGTAGGCGGCTGCCTGGCTCCGTCGCTGCATCCCCAGCTTCATGAGCAGCGACGACACGTAGTTCTTCACGGTCTTCTCTGCCAGGTAGACCCGCTCCGCGATCTGGCGGTTCGTGTAGCCCTCGGCGATGAGGTCGAGGATCTTGCGCTCCTGGGGGCTGAGGCGCGCCAGCTCGTCGGGCTCGCTCGGGCGGCGCAGGCGCTCGAGGACCCGTGCGGTGAGCGCCGGGTCGAGGAGCGAGCCGCCCTGGGCAACGTGGCGGACGTCCGCTGCCAGGTCGCGGCCCCGGACCTCCTTCAGGAGGTAACCCGACGCCCCGGCCATGATGGCGTCGAAGAGCGCCTCGTCGTCGGGGAACGAAGTCAACATGAGGCAGCGGAGCTCGGGCTGGCGGGACCGCAGCTCCCGGCAGAGCTCGACCCCGTTGCCGTCAGGGAGCCGCACGTCGAGGATCGCGACCTGTGCCCCCGAGGAGGGGACCCGCGCGAGCGCGTCGGCGATCGTCCCGGCCTCGCCCACCACCCGGATGTCCCCCTCCGACTGGAGCAACGCCCGGACTCCGGCCCGGACCACCTCGTGGTCGTCCACCAGGAACACGGGAATGGCCGCGGCGCTGGACGGGTCGTCCACAGCCCGTCTACCAGCCCGCCGCAGGTCCGCCGGGGCCGAACCGCTCCACGACCTCGTCGAGCGCGTCCAGGCGCTCGTGGATCGCCGTCACGGCCGGATCCTGGCTCGGCGCACCCGGCTCGGCGTGGCGACCGGCCGCAAGGCGGTGCTGGACACTCGACGCAAAGCGCGCCGCGAGCGCCTCGACCTCCTGGACTGCGGCGTCCAACGAGGGCAGGACTTGGCTGCGTACCTGTCCCTGGAGCGCGTCCGCCCGGACGAGGCGCTGGTCGACCTGGACGGCGAGACCGAGCACGTCACGCCGGAGGCCTGCCCAGGGATCCTCCGGTGGGGCCGCCGGCCGACGCCGGCGGCCTGCGACCACGCCGAGGACGCCCTCGCGGGGCCCCGGATGGGGAACCGGCATCGGCTCGCGCGCCCGCTCGATCGCCCCCCACGCCTCCTCGACGGTCTGGACGGCACAGAGCAGGCGTCGATGGAGCAGGGCTACGGCGCTCGGGGACCACCGCCACCGAAGTGGCACCCGCTGGCCGGCGACGAGCTGGCCAGGACGCGCGAACCGCTGCCACGTCGTCGCGGCAGCCGTCGCGAGGAGCACGGTGCCCCCGACCGCCGTCCCGACGACCACGACGGCGAGCAGGACGAAGAGGAGGACGACGAGTTCCACCAACGGGAGAGTCTACGACCCGACGGCTCCGGGAGCGAGGCCCGCGCGTCGCGCGCACGGAGCGGCGGGGCCGCTCGGAGTGGGGCGAGTCGGGGTCGGGCGGCTCGGGGTGGAGGCGCCGGGCCGCTCAGAGCGGGGCGGGCTGGGGTGGAGCCCCTGGGGGAGGCAGCGTCGCGTGCCGCTCGCGAGCCCTCGCTGAGA
>JAJYGM010000686.1 GCA_021785095.1 Actinomycetes bacterium | reverse complement strand
AACGCCCTGGTGAAGGTGCTGACGCGCTGGGCGCTGCGCACCCGGAGCGCCCCGCTGCTCCGGGAACATAGGGACACGGCCGCCAAGCGTCGGGCGCGACTCGGACCCAGACTGAGGTGTGGGGGTCGAGCATGACCGACTCGGGAAGGCTCGCACGCAACGGGCCGCCGATCGCTCGAAGAAAGCGGAAGACTCGAGGCCGAGAAGCCGTAGAGCTGACTAGAGAAGGGAGCCGAGATGGTCTTCGAAGAGAGCGTCGTGCTGAGCGTTCCGTTCGACGAGGCGCTGGCGGAGGTGAAGAAGTCGCTCGCGGCCGAAGGGTTCGGGACCCTCACCGAGATCGACGTCCAGGCGACCCTCGAGGAGAAGATCGGGAAGCAGATGGCCCGCTACGTCATCGTCGGGGCGTGCAACCCGAGGCTGGCCAGTCAGGCCATCGAGATCGCGCCGCGCGTCGGCGTGCTCTTGCCGTGCAACGTCGTGGTGCGCGAGGCCGAGGACGGAGTGCTGGTCGAGGCGATGGACCCAGGGATCATGGCCACCCTGATGGGCCTAGAGGAGCTGCGGCCCATCGCCGACGAGGCTCGGCAGCTCATCGGCGATGCGCTGACCCGGCTCTTGGGGGCGACCGGCACGTGAGCCCTCGAGGGAGTGGCGAGCTCGCTTCGGGTGCGAGGCGGCGGCCGCTGCGTACAAGGTGACCGTGGGCCGGCAGATCGTGACCTCCGACCGGTCCCGGCGAGCTCCGCTCATCGGTGCCGCGGAGGCCACCGTCTCGCGCGCCGTGCCCGCGGTGCCGCTTTCACAGCCCGCGGTGCCTCGCCATCTGCGAACGCGCGACGGCCGGATCGTCCCTTTCGACGAGGACCGGATCGACGCGGCGGTCGCGAACGCCGCCCGCGAGGTCGGCAGGCCAGGATCCGAGCTCGCGGGCAGGGTCGCCGAGACCGTGACCGCCGAGCTCGCGCGCCGCGCCGGCACCGGGCCGCCCTCGGTCGAGGACGTCCAGAACCTCGTCGAGCACGTGCTCACGACCTCTGGCCACCCCGAGGTGGCCCGCGCCTACGTCCTCTACCGCCAAGGACGCGCCGAGATCCGCCACGCCAAGGCGCAGCTCGGCGTGCGCGACGAGCTCAAGCTCGGGCTGGGAGCGGTGGCCGTCCTCGAGGAGCGCTACCTCCTCAAGGACCGGCGCGGGAAGGTGATCGAGTCGACGGGCCAGCTGATGGAGCGAACTGCCACCTTCGTCGCGCAGGCCGAGGAGCAGTGGCAACCTGCCAGCGCCGGGAGGTGGGCAGAGGCCTTCGCCGAGGCGCTGCGACGCCTCGAGTTCCTGCCCAACTCGCCGACGCTCATGAACGCCGGGACGAGCCTCGGGCTGCTCTCCGGCTGCGTGGTGCTGCCGGTCGAAGACTCGCTCAGCTCGATCTTCGAGACGCTCGGCCACGCTGCGCTGCTGCACCAGGCCGGAGGCGGCACCGGGTACTCGTTCTCCCGGCTGCGCCCGAGAGGCGACCGTGTGGCGAGTACCGGCGGCGTCGCGAGCGGACCGGTCTCGTTCCTCTCCGTGTTCGACGCGGCCGCAGGGGTGGTCTCCGACGGGGGGCGCCGCCGCGGCGCCTCCATGGCCGTGCTCGACGCGGCCCATCCCGACATCGTCGAGTTCGTCGAGGCGAAGGCGGAGCCCGGGGTGCTCGAGCACTTCAACCTGTCGGTAGGGGTCTCGGAACGCTTCATGCGCGCCGTGGTCCGAGGAGACGAGCACCGTCTGGTCAACCCGCGCACCGCCAGGACGGTGGGGAAGATCGCCGCGAGTGAGCTCTTCGACCGCATCTGTGCGGCTGCCTGGCGCGGCGGCGACCCCGGCCTCCTGTTCCTCGACCGCGTCAACCGGGACAACCCCCTGCCGGCCCTGGGGCGGATCGAGGCCACGAACCCCTGCGGCGAGGTGCCGCTCCTGCCCTACGAGTCCTGCAATCTTGGCTCGTTGAACCTGGCCCGCTTCGTGGACGGCGAGAAGCTCGACTTGGCGCGCCTCGGCGCCAGCGTCCGCCTCGCAATTCGCTTTCTCGACGACGTGATCGACGTCAACCGCTACCCCGTCGAGCAGCTCGAGGCGCCCGCGCGAGCCGCGCGCAAGGTGGGGCTCGGGCTGATGGGCCTGGCCGAGATGCTGGCGAGCCTGGGCATCCCCTACGACTCCGCGCGCGCCCTACGGTTGGCCGCCAGGATCATGGGGTTCGTCGAGAGCGAGGCCCGGCGAGCGTCGGCCGCCCTGGCGGCCGAACGCGGGCCGTTCCCCCTCTACGACCAGAGCCGCTACCCGGCGCGAGGGATCGGGCCGCTTCGCAACGCCCAGCTCACCTCGATCGCGCCGACGGGCACCATCTCGCTCATCGCCGGGACCACCTCGGGCATCGAGCCGATGTTCGCCCTCTCCTACCGGCGCCACGTGCTCCGCCAAAGCCTCGCCGAGACGAACCCCCTCTTCGAGCGCACGGCGCGCCAGAAGGGCTTCTACTCCGAGGAGCTCATGGCCGAGGTCGAGCGCACCGGGACGGCCGGCCGGCTCCGGGCGATCCCCCCCGAGGTGCGCGCCGCCTTCGTGACCGCGCTCGAGATCTCTCCGACATGGCACCTCGGGATGCAGGCCGCCATCCAGCGCCACGTCGACGCGGCGGTGGCGAAGACCGTGAACCTGCCGGCCGCCGCGTCGGTCGCCGACGTGCGTGCGCTCTACCTGGCGGCATGGCGGGCCAAGGTCAAGGGGATCACCGTCTACCGCGACGGGTCACGGCCGGGCCAGGTCCTCACCGTGGCTGCGCCCTCACCGGTCCCGGGTGTCTCCGTCCAGATCGCCGACACCTACAGCGGAGGGTGCGAGGGGCACGTCTGCGAGTTCTGAGCACGAGCGCAGCTGGGCTGGAGCCCAGGTTCGCCGGAGCAGCTCACCCGGCGCGACGCAGCGTCGCGCTCCTCTCGCACGACCAGCCCCCGGTCCTCTGCCATGAGCAGCCGCGGAGAGATGTTGGCGTCGGGGACCGATCGTTGGTCAGGTTCTCGTCCCCTGCGTCGAGCGTGCGGCCCGCGGCGGCTCCAGAACCCCTCTGCGCCGTGCTCGAGACGTAGCATGGCCTCGTGACCACGGAACCCGGGGACCCGGGGGCTGCGCGAGCGCCGCGCGGGCGTGTCGACCTCGCTCGCCAACTCGCAGAGATCGAGCGTATCCGTGCCGAGAAGTCGGCCAAGGCGGCCCAGGACCGAAAGGTCACGACCAGGGCCACCGCCCGCATCGTGGCCGATACGCGCATCGAGGCGCGCCTCGGCCGCTTCACGGTGCACTCCGACGAGCCGGCCGATCGTGGCGGCGACGACACCGCGCCCTCCCCGCTCCAATTCCTCATGGCCGCGG
>JAJYGM010000385.1 GCA_021785095.1 Actinomycetes bacterium | reverse complement strand
ACCGCTTGCGCAGGGCGTAGAGGTTCCAGGGCACCGAGACGTGGGCGGGGTCTGCCTTCTTTGCGTCCAGGTCCGCCTTCACCTGGGCCAGTGCCCAGTTGTAGGCGAAGCGGCGGCCACCGAACTGCGAGCGGATCTTGGATGCGGCATCGGGGTCGTCGGGCCATGCGACCTCGAAGGTGAAGCCTCTGGCGATCCAGCCGGTGGGGATGGCGAACTTCTCCTTGGGGAAGCGCTTCTTCGGCGCGCTCGCCGGCTGGGCTGCTGCTCCGTCGAGGACCGCGACCTCAGCCATCGCGACCACCACCGACAGTGGCTCCGCTCGTCGCCGCCTCGACAGCCTTGGCCGCCCGATGGGCTGCCGAACGGCGCCCGTAGAGGCGGGCGCACAAAGAGGTCATGAGCTCGGTCATGTCCAACACGAGGTCGTCGTCGACTTCTCCGTCATCGACTACCACCATGCGGCGATCCCCGGCGTCGAGGGCTCCGGCCACGTACTCGGCCCCGAACCTAGGCGAAGCGGTCCCGGTGTTCGACGATGATCGTCGTCACCGTGGGGTCCGAAAGGAGCGCCAGGAACTTCCGCCGCTTGCCGTTGAGCGCAGAGCCGACCTCGGTCACCACTTGGTCGACCGAGTACCCGTTCGAGGTGGCCCAGGTGGTGACCCTCGCCACCGGGGCGTCGAGGTCGGCCTTCTGGTCGACCGAGGAGACGCGGGCATAGACGGCGGTCTTCTCGTCAGGCTGTGGATTCTCGCCGGAGAGGTCTCCCACCATGATGAGCCCGCCCACCCGACGAGCAGGCGCCGGTAGCCTGCCTTGCCGGAACCAACGGTCGGCGGTCTGGGGGTGGATGTTCTGGGCCTCAGCCCACTCAGCCAAGTTCATCACCGCTCAGTATTGATCGGGGGTGCTCATCCGGCCGGGACCCCGGCGCGACCTTCTGCGTGGACCAGCTCCACGAGCGCGGAGAGTACCCCGGGGTCGGTCTGGGGCAGGACGCCGTGCCCGAGGTTGAAGACGTGCCCGGGAGAAGTCCCGGCCCGGCGGAGCACGTCACGCGCCTCGGCGGCCACCTCTTCCCAGGGTGCGAGGCACACCGCGGGGTCCAGGTTCCCCTGGACCGCGCGGTCGGGCCCGACCCGGCGCCGCGCCTCGTCGAGCGGGACGCGCCAGTCGACGCCCACGACCTGAGCGCCGGCCCGGGCCATCGTCGCCAGCAGCTCCCCCGTCCCCACCCCGAACAGCACGGCCGGGACGCCGAGGGGACGGATCGCCTCGAAGACCTGATGCGTGGCGGGCAGGGCGAACCGCTCGTAGTCGGCCGGGGAGAGGACGCCCGCCCAGCTGTCGAAGAGCTGCACGACCGTGGCGCCGGCGTGCACCTGCGCGGCGAGCGATGCTGCCGCCATGGCCGCGAGCCGATCGGCCAGGGCGTGCCACACGACGGGGTCCGAGTGCATGAGCGCCTTCACCCGGGCGAAGGCGCGCGACGGCCCTCCTTCGACGAGGTAGCTCGCGATGGTGAACGGTGCCCCGGCGAAGCCGATGAGGGCCACACCGGGGGGCAGCTCGCGCACGGCGAGCTCGGCAGCTCGGCCGACGTAGGGTGCGTCCTCTTCGGGGACGAACGGGCGGAGCCGGGCGAGGTCCGCACTCGAAGAGACGGGATCGGCGACGACCGGCCCGCGACCGGGCTCCACCGTGAGGTCGAACCCGATCGCGTGGAGGGGGACGACGATGTCGGAGAAGAGGATGGCCGCGTCCACGCCGTAGCGACGTACCGGCTGCAGGGTCAGCTCCGCGGCCAGCTCGGGATCCGAGATCGCGTCGAGGATGGAGCCGGTACCCCTGGCCGAGCGGTACTCGGGGAGCGACCGGCCTGCCTGGCGCATGAACCAGACGGGGACATGGGGGACAGGCTGCCGCCGGCAGGCGAGGACGAGCGGGGATGCGGGATCTGCTTCGGCGTCGGGGCTGCTCATACGGCGATCATCGCAGCCGGCCGGCCCCCGACCACCGCGCGCCGGCCCCCGACCACCGCGCGCCGGCCCCCGACCACCGCGCGCCGGCCCCCCTGACGTCGCCCAGGTGCTCGGCCCAGTAAACTCGTCCGTTCGCTCGGCCGCTTGGGAGGACTTCGACGACGTGACCCACGAGCAGGACGTCCAGGAAGAGCAGTTGTTCCTGGACCGAGCCTACGACGGCCTCGATTCGATGCGCGCCGAGGCTTCGCGCATGCTCGAGTCGGTCCTCGATCTCGGGCGTGGGGGAACTTTCCAGTCTCGTACCGAGCGGGACATCGTGGTCCGCACGAGCATGGCGCGCCTCGCGCAGCTCGACCTCGGCGACCAGGCGCTCTGCTTCGGGCGGATCGATCGCACGCCCGAAGAAGGCCATGACCGCGGCGAGGCCTTCCACATCGGGCGCCTCGCCGTCTCCGGCCCCGACCACGAGCCCCTCGTGGTGGACTGGCGCGCGCCGGTCGCCGAGCCCTTCTACCGGGCGACGGGGCTCGATCCCCAGGGGCTCGCCCGGCGTCGTCACCTCGCCGTGAGCGGCCGGAGGGTGACCGGAGTCGAGGACGAGCACTTCGCGCTGGTCGGCCGGCTCGAGCCGCACGACGCCTCCGGCAACGGTGACCGCGCCGGCGCCGCCGCGGCGGTCGACGGGCTGTCGCTCGGCGGCCCGGGCGCGCTCCTCGCAGCGCTGAGCGGGGCGCGCACGGGCCAGATGGGCGACATCGTCGCGACCATCCAGCGCGAGCAGGACGAGATCATCCGCTCGCCGCTGGCCGGCGTCCTCATGGTCCAAGGCGGGCCGGGCACGGGGAAGACCGCCGTGGCACTCCACCGAGCGGCCTACCTGCTCTACACGCACCGCTTCCCCCTGGAGCGCCAGGGGGTGCTCGTGGTCGGCCCGAACCCGCTCTTCCTCCGCTACATCGAGCGAGTCCTCCCGTCGCTCGGCGAGACCGGAGTGACGTTGTCGACGGTCGCGGGCCTCGTTCCCGAGATCCGCGTGCGTGCCGCGGAGCCGCCGTCGGTGGCCCGGCTCAAGGGGGACGCGCGCATGGCGGCCGTGATCGCGAAGGCCGTCCGGACGCGCCAGCGGGGGCTCCGCACCGACCTGTACGTGCCGTTCGGCGCCACCACGCTCCGCCTCCCGGCCGAAGAGACCGAGCAGGTGGTCACCGCCGCCCGCCGTCGGCGAGGGCCGCACAACGCGCGCCGCCGCTTCGTCGAGCAGCAGGTCCTCCAGCGGCTCGCCGAGCAGTACGACGACTTCCGTCGGCGCGGGGCTGCCGGCTCCATGGAAGCCCCCGACCTCTCGGACGCCATGCCCACAGTCCTGGCGTCTCCCGGGACCTCCGGCGCCGGCGCCGTCCGCACCAAGACGGGTGAGGCGGATCTGGCCGAGCTGCGGCGCCAGATCCGCAGAAGCCCGGTCGTCGCCGAAGCGCTCGAACGGATGTGGCCGCGTCTCTCTCCCCACGAGCTGGTCCACGACCTCTTCGGTGCCCGCCCGCTGCTCGCAGCCGCGAGCAGCGGGATCCTCTCCGACGCCGAGGTGGCGCTGCTCCACCGGTCGCGCGGCCCGTCGCTCGACGAGGTCGCCTGGACCGCGGCAGACGCCGCGTTGGTCGACGAGGCGCGTGCCCTGCTCGGCCCCCGCCGGCCGCGGCTGCGCCAGCGCGCGGCGTCGCCCGACCGTGGTGACCACCTCCGTGACGAGATCGGCTTCTGGCCGGCGGGGCTCAGCTCGAACCCGCTGCCCTCGCCGGGCGGCAACGGCGGCGCACCCGACGAGGACGTGCGGGTCTTCGGCCATATCGTGGTCGACGAGGCCCAGGACCTCTCCCCGATGCAGTTGCGCATGCTCGCACGACGGTCGATCTCCGGCTCGATGACGGTCGTGGGAGACGTCGCGCAGGCCACCGGGCCATGGACGCCGCGAGGGTGGGCCGACGTCGAGCGGTACCTCTCCCCGACGCGGCCAGCGCGGGTCGCGGAGCTCTCCGTCGGGTACCGGACCCCGGCGGAGGTGATGGACGTGGCGGCGGGGGTGTTGGCAGTGGCCGCGCCCGGCGTGCGGCCGCCCACCCCGGTGCGTCGCTCGGGGGACGCGCCGAGGGCCTTTCGTGCCGCGCCGGGCGAGGTGGCGTCCAGGACCGCCCAGGCGGCCGCTGCCGAGCTGGCGGCGGTCGAAGGGGGAAGGACGGCCGTCCTCGTCCCCTTCGGGCTGGAGGGCGAGGTGACCCGTGCGCTCCAAGACGCCGGCCTCGAGCCGGTCGACCCGAGGGAGGCCGCCGGCCCGGGGCTCGCGGCGCCGCTCGTGGTGCTCCCCGCGGCCGAGTCCCACGGTCTCGAGTTCGACGCGGTGGTGGTGGTCGAGCCCGCGGCGATCGCGGCCGGCGACGAAGCGGCGGGCGGCGTCACGACATCCCCGTCCGAGCCGACGACGGCCGGCTACCGCGCCCTGTACGTGGCGCTGACGCGTCCCACGCGGCGGCTCGCGGTCGTGCACGGGAGGGACCTTCCCGAGGGGCTCGTCGTCAGCTGAGAGCGGCGCGGCCGGAGGTGCGGCCACCGCGCCGGCCACCGCGCCGGTCACTGCGCCGATCAACCTGCCGACCAGGCCCTTTGGTTCCGAGCGTCCACCGTGCGCACCTGTGCAGGAGGTTGGCGCCGAGCCGGCGGGGTCGACTAGGAAATAGGCCCGTGAGCCAGGCCATCTCGGTCCCGCAGCCGGGCAAGCCCGCTCGGTTGGTGCACGACCGTCCGCCGATGCTCGCCGTCGGCGTCATGATCTGGCTCGGCTCGGAGCTCATGTTCTTCAGCGGTCTCTTCGCCGCGTACTTCACCATCCGGGCGAACGACCACCCCTGGCCGCCGGTGGGGACCAAGCTCGACGTGGTACAGGCCGGGATCTTCACGGCGATCCTGGTGTCGTCGAGCTTCACCATGCAGTACGCGGTGTTCCTCGAGGAGCGGGGGAACCGCCGGGCCGCGCGCGCCTGGATCGGGGCGACGATGGTGCTCGGCTTCATGTTCCTCGGGAACCAGTTCTACGAGTGGGTCTCGCAGACCACCCGGTGGAGCACGAATGCCTTCGGCTCGCTGTTCTACATCATGTCTGGTCTCCACGGCCTCCATGTCTTCATCGGGCTGGTCGCGATGATGTTCCTGCTCGGGCGCATGAAGGGTCGGGGCGGCGACCCCGGTGAGCTCGCGGTCTTCCAGGGGGTCAGCTACTACTGGCACTTCGTCGACATCGTGTGGATCGGCCTCTACAGTTGCCTGTTCCTGCTGAAGTAGTGGCGGCCCCGTGATCCGTCGATCGAAGAAGAGCCGGTACGTGCTGCCGGCCGCGCTGCTGCTCACCGTCGGGCTCGGCAGCGCGCTCTCGTTGGCGTCAGGCGCGCAGGCCGCGCCGCGGTCCCGGTCGCACGCGGCGCGGCACTCCTCGAGCACACAGACGGCGTCGAGCACACAGACGGCGTCCGGTGTCACGACAACCAAGCCTCCCGCGCGCACAGGCCGGTCCGCCTTCCTGACAGCGGGCGGGACGCACTTCGTGAACACAAAGCCGCGCTTGACACCGCACGCGCCTGCGTGCGTTCAAGACGCCCAGCGGATCGGGTACAGGTCCCCGAAGGACTCCGGATCCCCGCAGAACAGCACACCTGCGCACCTCGAGTGCTTGCACGGAAAGGTGGTGCAGTACGGGGACTCCTCCATCGTCTACCGCCTCCCGCCGTCCACCTACATCGCCGCCGGCCACAAGCTCTTCGAGGAGAACTGCTCGAGTTGTCACCTCGCGACAGCACAGGGGAGCTCCGCGGCCCCCTCGCTGCGCGGCGTCGGACCGGCGACGGTCGACTTCTGGGTGACCACCGGGCGCATGCCTGCGGCGACCCCGCTTCAGGTCCAGGCGACAGAGAAGCCCCCCCGCCTCACCAAGAAGGAGGCCGAGGAGGTGGCGGCCTGGATCAACTCCCTCGCCCCGTCGGCGCCGTACATCCCCGATGTGAACTTGAAGGGGGCGAGCCTGAGGAGGGGTGCGACACTCTTCGCGCTCAACTGCGCCGCGTGCCACACCATCACGGGCGCCGGCGACGCGCTCGCCTACGGCACCTTCGCGCCCTCCCTCCACGTCGCGACGGCCCGGCAGGTGGCCGAGGCCATCCGAACCGGACCCGGCAACATGCCGCGCTTCACGGGGAACCTCTCGGACGCCCAGGTGCGCGACATCGTCGCCTACGTCACCGAGAAGATCCAGCACCCCTCGAACCCGGGCGGCTTCGGCCTGGGCGGCGTGGGACCGGTGACCGAGGGATTCGTGGCACTCCTCTTCGGCGTGGGTGGCCTCATGCTGGTCGGTTTCTGGATCGGGGACAGGGCGAAGTGACGCCGGTGGACGGCACACGAAGATGAGCGAGCTGGACGAAGCCCGCATCCCCGGGGAGGTCGACGCCGCCAGGGCCGACAACGGCCACGGGGCGGGGACAGCGGACGGCCACGGGGCGGGGACAGCGGACGGCCACCCGGGGGTACCGCTGCTGCCGGCCGTGCCCGCCGACGACCCTCACCTGGCCGACGCTGCAACCGACCCGCGCCGGGTGGAGGCCATCATCGGGCTCTGCTTCCTCGCCGGCATCGCCGGCATCGCCGCGTTCGGGGGCGCGTTCGTCGAGGGAGCGAACACCCAGGTCCTCGCCGGGACGCTCTTCGGCGGGCTCTTCTTCCTCGGTTTCGGCCTCGCCGCGTGGGGCAAGTACCTGATGCCCCGCGGGCCGTTCGTCGAAGAGCGCCACCCCTTGGAGTCCAGCGCCCGGGACCGCCAGGCCATGGCGGCGGCCATCGTGGAGCGGACCGGCATCGTCGTGAAGCGCCGGAAGCTCCTCGGCGCGATGCTCGCCACGGGACTCGGGATCTTCGGGGTCGTGGCGGCGTTCCCCCTTCTGCGCTCCCTCGGGCCGAAGCCGGGGTCGAGCCTGTTCAAGACGAACTGGAAGAAGGGGTCGCTTCTCGTCGACCTCTACGGCAAGCCCGTTCATCGGACAGACATGCAGGTTGGGGGGCTGCTCACCGTCTTCCCGCAAGGGAAGGAGAACACACTGACAGCGCAGGCCGTCGACCAGGCGGTGCTCATCCGCGTCCAGTCGACCACGCTCGTCACCATGAAGGGGCGGGGGGACTGGGCTCCCGACGGCTACGTCTGCTATTCCAAGGTCTGCACCCACCTCGGCTGCCCGGTCGGCCTCTACGAGCAACTGCTCGAGCTGCTCGTCTGCCCGTGCCACCAGTCCATGTTCAACGTGCGCGACGGCGCCTTCCCGGTGTTCGGTCCCGCGCCCCGGCCCCTCCCACAGCTGCCCGTCTACTTCGACTCGAACGGCTTCCTCCGCGCCAGGGAGGGCTTCGACCAGCCGGTCGGCCCCGGCTTCTGGGAGCGCACGACACAGGGCAACGGAAGGGCGAGCGCCACATGACCGCTGCTCGGGACACTCGCACGGAGGCGACCGGATGGCTGTGACCGAGAGCCGGCCGCGCACGCGCCGCGAGGCGCGCCAGAAGCTGGGCGCCTACGGCCGAGTCCAGCAGGCGATCAACGAGCTCGACGACCGGGTCGGCATCGCCAAGGGCGGCCGTGCCCTGCTCGACAAGATCTTCCCGGACCACTGGTCGTTCATGCTGGGCGAGGTCGCGCTCTACTCCTTCGTCGTGCTCGTCGTGACCGGGATCTTCCTCACGTTCTACTACGTGCCTTCGAGCACCCAGGTCGTCTACCACGGGCCCTACAAGCCCCTGGACGGGCAGCGCATGTCGGAGGCGTACTACTCCACCATCAACATCTCGTTCTCGGTGCGCGCCGGCCTGCTCATGCGCCAGGTCCACCACTGGGCGGCAGACGTGTTCGTCGGCTCGATCGTCGTGCACATGGCGCGGATCTTCTTCACCGGCGCCTTCCGCAAGCCGCGGGAGCTCAACTGGACGATCGGGATCGTCCTCCTCATCCTCGCGATCCTGAACGGCTTCATCGGCTACTCGCTCCCTGACGACCTCATCTCGGGGACCGGCATCCGGATCGCGTACTCGATCCTCCTGTCGATCCCCTTCGTCGGCAGTTACCTCGCGTTCTTCCTCTTCGGCGGTCCGTACCCGGGCACGGCAATCCTGGAGCGGTTCTACATCGTCCACGTCCTGCTCCTGCCGCTGATCATCATCGGGTTGATCGGCGCGCACCTCGGCCTGCTCGTCCGCCAGAAGCACACCCAGTTCCGAGGCCAGGGCCGGACCGAGCACAACGTCGTCGGCTCCCCGATGTTCCCCCAGTTCGCGGCCAAGACGACCGGCTTCATGCTCATGGTCACCGGCGTCCTCGGCGTCCTCGGCGGCTACGCGCAGATCAACCCCATCTGGCAGTTCGGACCCTACGAGCCGACCAAGATCTCCTACGCCGTCCAGCCGGACCTGTACATGGGATGGCTCGACGGCGCACTGCGCGTCATGCCGTCGTGGGAGTTCACGGGCTGGGGCCACACGATCCCCTGGGAAGTGTTCCTCCCAGCGGTCATCTTCCCCGGGCTCATCTTCAACGTCTGTCTGGCGTGGCCCATGATCGAACGGCGGTTCACCAAGGACTACGCGCTCCACAACCTTCTCGACCGTCCTCGTGACCGCCCCAAGCGGACGGCGGCGGGCGCCGCGATGATCGCTCTCATCTTCACGGTCTTCGCCGCCAGCTCGACCGACGTCCTGGCGAACTACTTCCACCTCTCGCTGAACGCGGTGCTGTGGTTCTTCAGGATCGCGGTCGTCGTCGTGCCGATCATCGCCAGTGTGGTCACCTGGAAGATCTGCGTCGAGATGCAGGAAGTGCCCGGTGCGGTGAAGCGCAAGCGGGCGATGGTCGTGTCGCGGACCGCCGAGGGCGAGTACGTGGCCGTCCTCGCGGAGGCGCGGCCTGGCGACGAGCACGAAGAGCTCGAGCCGGAACCCGTCCCGCTGCGCATCGAGCAGCCTCAGACGGTCGGCGCCGGGGCGACCACCGCGACGGCGGAGTCGGGCGTCCGGCGCGTTCGCAGGTAACCGTCCCTGGAGTCATGGTGCCGCCGATGGCGTTGACCCGGCACCGGAGAGAGTGCCCCCCCACCGCACCAGCGCCGTTCCAGGCTGGACAGGGCTCGGCACGGGCGAGACACACTTGACGGGCATGCCCCGTGCGACCGTCAATGGCATCGAGCTGTACTACGAGGACTTCGGCACGGGGCCGCCGCTCCTGCTGGTCCCCGGGCTAGGAGCCGACACGCGTCTCTTCGGGGGGATCACCGGACCGCTCGGCGCCACGTGCCAGGTGGTCCTGTTCGACCCCCGCGGTGGCGGACGGAGCGACAAGCCGCCCGGTCCCTACACCGTCGAGCAGATGGCCGACGATGCGGCAGGGCTGCTCGACGCGCTCGGGATCGAGCAAGCGGTCGTGCTCGGCTATTCCATGGGCGGGCGCATCGCGTTGAGCCTCGCGCTGGACCATTCGACACGCGTGCGCCGGCTCATCCTGGCCGCCACGAGTGCCAGCACGCCGCAGAGCCGCATGCTCAGTCGCCGCTGGCTGGCAATGGAGGTAGTGAGCCGGCTCCCGACGCCCGGCGAGAGGCAGCCCCGGTGGGCCTGGGAGTGCCAGCGGCAGGCGTCCACCTCCTACGACGCCGCTGCCCGCTTGGGTGAGATCGTCGTCCCCACTCTCATCCTTCACGGCCGGCGTGACCACATCACGCCTCTCGTCCTGGCGCGTGAGATGCACGCGGCGATCGCCGGGTCCACCTTCGTGGAGGTTCCCGGCGGGCATCTCTCACTGGTCACTCGAGAGCGCCGCCGCTTCGCCGAGGAAGTAGTGGCCTTCCTCCTGCGCTGAGAGGTTCGTCCCCCGCTCGTTTCCGAAGCGCCTCTGCACGGCGCCGGACTCGAAGAGGGCGACGGCGATCCAAGCGTTGTCGCCGTCGCGATGATCGGCCGCGGAACCGATCAGTGGTGTCCGCCCCGGCGGCTCTCGGCGGTCACACCGACGAGAGCCGTCACGATCAGGGAGATCCCCACGGCCGCGAGCCACACGCCGAAGACGAACGCGAGCAGGAAGACGAAGGCCCCCGCGCCGAAGACGAACGGCCACACGCTCGATCCGGGGAAGGCGCTGATCACCCCTGCGCCGTCCTCGATCCTCGCGTCGTCACGGTCCTCTGGCCGTGTCCCGACGACGCGGTCGGTCTTGCCCCAGAAGAAGTACTTGCTTCCGCGAAAGCGGCGGTGCCAGAAGTAGTAGTAGCAGCCCGGCAGGACGCCCAGCGCGGTCGCGCCGACGAGCATCATCGTGCCCCCGTCCTCGTACGAGGTGAACCAGTAGGAGATCGCGATGATGCCGAAGAACGTCGCGATGCCGAGGAGGAAGGCGGATTCGACCTTCACGTCGCCGGCACCCCCGGGGCGACCCCTGCCGAGCCGTTCCCGTGGCCCGTCGGTCCCCCTCCGTCGCCGGCATAAGGGCCGTGGCCGTTCGGATGGCCGGGGCCGGGGCCGTGGCCGTGGCCGTGGAGGATGGTGGGCGCGTCAGGGTGGTTGTAGTCCCAGGTCGGGCGCTCCGACCGGATCTGGGGGAGGTGCGTGTAGTTGTGGTGCGGCGGGGGGGACGTCGTGAACCACTCGAGCGTGTGCGCGTCCCACGGGTTGTCACCCGCCGGGACCGGATAGCGCCAGGACACCCAGACGTTCACGAGCAGCACCATGAACGAGGTCGCGATCATGAACGCGCCGATCGTCGACGCGATGTTCCACGACTGCCACCCGAGCCCCGTCGGGTAGCTCGCCTCGCGCCGGGGCATGCCGTGGAGCCCGAGGACGTACTGCGGGATGAAGGTGACCCAGAACCCGACGAACAGAAGCGCGAAGTGCACCTTGCCCAGACGGTCGTTCAACATCCGGCCGAACATCTTCGGGTACCAGTAATAGAACCCCGCGAACCCTGCGAAGACCGCCGTGCCGAACAGCACCTGGTGGAAGTGTGCGACGACGAAATACGTTGTGTGCACGAAGAAATCGATCGGTGGGGAGGCGAGCATGACCCCGGTGACGCCACCCATCAAGAACGCGAAGAGGAAGCCGATGGACATCAGCATGGGCGTGGTGTAGACGAGCTGCCCCCGCCACATCGTGCCGATCCAGTTGAAGAACTTGATGCCGGTCGGCACGGCGATCAGGAGGCTCATCAGCGAGAAGAAGGGCAGGAGCACCGTGCCGGTGGTGAACATGTGGTGGGCCCACACCCCCGTGGAGAGCGCTGCGATGGAGATCGTCGCGAAGACCATCCCCTTGTAGCCGAAGACCGGCTTGCGGGAGAAGACCGGGAAGATCTCCGTCGCGATGCCGAAGAACGGGAGCGCCAGGATGTACACCTCCGGATGCCCGAAGAACCAGAAGAGGTTCTGCCAGAGCACGGCCGAGCCGCAGGCGTGGGCATCGACGATGCCGGCCGTCGTATGACACCCGGTCACCGCGTAGATCTTCGTCCCGAAGTGGCGGTCACAGAAGAGCATGACCAGCGCGGCCGTGAGCACCGGGAACGCGATGAGGATCAAGATGCCCGTCACCAGCATGTTCCAGGTGAAGATGGGCATGCGGAACATCGTCATGCCCGGAGCTCGTAGGTAGAAGATCGTCGCGACCAGGTTGACCCCGGTGAAGATCGCGGAGAAGCCGGTGAGGACCAGCGCCATGATCCAGAGGTCCTCGCCCAACCCGGGGGTGTAGGTCGAGGTGGACAGCGGCGCGTAGGCGACCCAGCCGAAGTCCGCCGTGCCGCCGGCGACCCCGAAGCTCAGCAGCATCATGATCGAGCCGCCGAGGTACAGCCAGTAGCTGAGCGCGTTCAGCCTCGGGAACGCCATGTCGGGGGCGCCGACCTGGAGCGGCACGATGTAATTCGCCAGGCCGCCGAACGCGAACGGCCCGGCGAACAGGTACAGCATGATGCTGCCGTGCATCGTGAACAGCTGGTTGTACTGCTGGAACGAGATGAACGTGCCGTGCGGTGTCGTGAGCTGCACGCGGATGCCCAGTGCGAGCAGCCCCGCGATGTAGAAGAGCGCGACCGCGGTGATCATGTAGCTCATCCCGATCACCTTGTGATCGGTCGTCGTGATCCACTTCATGAGCCCCGTCGGCCCGTGCTCTTCGTGGACGTGGACGTACTCCCCGCCGGCGACCTGCGGGACGATCACGTCGGTCACTGACCCGCTCCTCCTGCCGATGCGGGAAGCGACGCGCGGCTCGTGGTGCCGCCGCCCGAGCGGTGGCCGCGCAACCAGGCGGCGAACTGGGCGGGCGTGACGACCCTCACGCGGAAGCGCATCAAGGAGTGGAAAAGCCCGCAGTACTGCGTGCACTGCCCCCGGTAGGTGCCCAGTGTGTGGAGGTTCACCGTGAACCTGTTCGTGATGCCCGGCTGTGCGTAGCGGCTGAAGTCGAACGCGGGGACGTAGAAGCCGTGGATCACGTCGTGGGACCGGAGGGAGATCCGCACGGTCTCACCCTGCGGGAGGACCATCTCGGGATCCTGCAGCTCGACGCCGATCACTGTCACGTCCTGCTTGGCGTAGTGGAATCGCCAGCCCCACTGGAACGCGGTCACTGTCACCGACACCTTGGGCGCCGGCAGCGCGTCCACGTTGTTCTCGGTCACGAAGGTGAACCCGAACAAGACGAGCACCATGATGATCGGGATCACCGTGTAGAAGATCTCGAGGACGGTGTGGTACTGGGTCTGACGGGGGATCGCGTGCGATCGGCGGCGGTACCGGATGGTGGCCCAGGCGATGAGCGAGAAGACGATCACGAAGACGACGGCGCCGGTGATGAAGAAGCCCTGCCAGAGCTTGAGAGAGTCCTGCCCCTGGCTCGTGATCGGCTTGGTCTCTCCGAAGGTCGGGAGGTTGCACCCCGCCAGGAGGAGCCCTCCTGCCGCCGCCGCGGCAACCGCCCACAGACGCGACCGGCGCAAGGGGAGGCGGCCGAGCCCGCCCGTCGACCCAGGCCGCGGTGGCGTCTCGAAGGCGGCAGAGGGGTTGCCGGACGGCGGGTCCACGGGTTGGCAGACTAGCCAACCCGCTCCGAGAATTCGAAGTAGCAGGTAAACGGCGCGCGACCTTGGTGGGCGCACGCAGCAGTCAGCGCTCCTGCCGTCGCGGGGCTGGGGACAACCCGGCAGCCGGTTGCAGGCGTGCTACGAGGACGTCGTGTTGTCCGACGCGGGAGTCGTGTCGTTCGCCGTCGACCCCTCCTTCATCCCCTTTTCGAACTCCTGCTTGGCCGAACCGAGGTTGCGCGCGAGCTTCGGGATCGCGGCGCCACCGAACAGGACGACCACCAGGACGATGAGGACGATGAGGAGGTCGGGGCCGAAGATGTCTGCCAACATCGCTTTCTCCTTGCCTCGGCGGACGCGTGCCCGCCAACTCAAGGCTAATCCAGCCGGAGGCCCGGTGGTCGCGGGCGCCTGGCCGGGGCCCCGCTGCCGGGCTCAGCCCCGTCACGCACCGACCTGCGAGCGGTCAGCACCCCCGCCAGTTGGGACTGCGCTTCTCGGCGAACGCGACGGAGCCCTCCATGGCGTCGGCCGAGCGGAAGACCACCCCCACCGCCTCGTCGGTCAGTCTCCATCCCGTCTCCTCGTCGGCGTCGACCGCGCGCAGCATCACCGATTTCGAGTAGCGGACGGCCAAGGGGGCGTTCTCGGCGATCCGCCCGGCCAGGGCCAGCGCCTCTTCCAGGAGCTGGCCCCCGGGGACGACGCGGTTCACGAGGCCGAGCTGGTACGCCCGATCGGCGTCGATGGGGTCGCCGGTGAGCGCGAGCTCGAGGGCGATGGAGAGAGGGAGGCGCCTCGGGAGGCGGAAGAGGCCGCCGGCACCCGCGATGAGCCCGCGTCTCGCCTCGGGGATCCCGAAGGTCGCGTGGTGCGCCGCCACGACGAGATCGCACGAGAGCATGATCTCGAGCCCGCCGGCCAGGGCCGAGCCGTTGACCGCCGCGATGACCGGCTTCGGAAAGTCGCGGCGAGCGATCCCGCCGAACCCGCCGTTGGCGCTCATGACCTCGGCACCTTCGCCGGCTGCGAAGGCCTTCAAGTCCATCCCCGCGCAGAAGGCCCTGTCCCCGCTGCCCGTGAGGACCACGACCCAGGCGTCCGCGTCGTCGGTGAGCTGGTCGAACGCGTCGGCGAGCCCTCGGCTCACCGCGCCGTTGACCGCGTTGCGGGCCTCGGGGCGATTGATCGTGAGGACTTCCACGTGCCCTCGGCGCTCCCTCAGGACCTCGTCTGCCATGGCTGCAGCTCCTCCCTGTGCTGCCGCCCTTCACTCGCGGGCGGGCGCTCCTCTCGTGACCGTGCGGGCGCCGCCGGCGCCCACCGGAGGCGGCGCGAGGTGCCGCGTGCCGCGCGCACCGCCCGCAGGACGCTACCTCCGCGAAGCCGGAAGGCTCGGGTTCGCTCGACCGTGCCGACCCCATCGCCGCCGGAGCCGTGACGCCGGAGCCGTGACGCCGGAGCCGTGACGCCGGAGCCGTGCCATGCTTTGGCCGTGCGGCAGCCCCTCTTCGGCGTGAGCGCTGTGGGCTACCGGCTGGAGGGCGGCTTCAACGGCCCTGGAGAACCGGCCAACCAGTGGAGTCCTTGGGAGCGGGCTGGCAAGGTGCCGACTCCGAAGGTCCCGGGTGGGGGGGTCTGGGCGGACCCTGAGCGCGCCCTCGAGCTGGCCGCTGCCGCCGGCGCAGAGGTTCTCGCGCTCTCCGTCGAGTGGGCGAGGGTCGAGCCGGCTCCGGGACGTCTCGACGAGGGCGCCGTCGACCGGTACGCGTCGATCTTCGCCTCCGCCACCGAGCGGGGGATCACGCCCGTCGGCGTCCTCCACGACGTGGCGACCCCCGGGTGGCTCGGCGAGGAGTTCTGGCTCACGCCGGGGTCGCCCGACCGGTTCGCCTCGCACGCCCAGCGCCTCGTCGCCCGGCTCGGCACCTCCTGCCGGCACTGGGTGACGCTGCGCCAGCCGAACCTCGTGGCCCTCGCAGGATGGGTCGACGGCCGTCATCCCCCACGGCGGGTCGGCGCGCTGTCGGACGCATGGGCCGTCGTCGACAACGCGCTCAGCGCGCACGTCCTCTCGTACGCCGCGATCCACGAGGTCCAGCCCGACGCCGTCGTCCTGTTCGGCCTGCGGGTGTCGGCTTCCTACGACTGGCACCGGCTCATGGTGGATCTGCTGTGCGCGCCCGCGCTCGGCGTGGAGCGTGAGGAGCTCGACGCGTGGATCGACGCGCGGCGGGCTCGCCACGACCAGGTGACCGTGCCCGGCGACCTCGGCGAGCTGGCGTGGCGGCGTCTGGCCGCGGCCACGCCCCCCTTCGGCGGAGGCGGCCCGCCTCGCCTCGGCCGGCTTCGCCGCCGCTCGCCGCGTCGGGCCGTGGACATCGCCTACCACTTCGCCGCGGGCAGGACCCACGCGCCCGGCTCGAACGGTTCGGCAGCGCTGCGGCGGGGCGGCTACCCGTTCGACGCGCTGCTCGTCGTGTGGTGCCCGCCGCGTGCGGAGGCGGCCCCCCTGCCCTGGCTGCGTGCGGAGGCGGCCCCCCTGCCCTGGCTGCGTGCCCCGGCTCCCTGGGAGGCGCGCCCGGATCCGGGAGCCCTCGCCGCATGGTGCCACGAGCAGCAGCGGGCCACGCCCGGGGCGGCTCTGTGGGTCGAGGACGGCTTCGCGACGCGCGGCGCGCTCTGCAGGGCGGACGGCTGGGACAGGCGGTCCTACCTGCGGGCCCAGGTCGCTGCCGCCGGGGCCGTCCCCGTCGCCGGCTACCTCTACTTCACCCTCGAAGGCGGCGGTGACCCGACGTGGCCCGACGCGGTTTTCGGGCTCGGCACTGCGCCCGACGACCGCTCGGGGAACGACCCGGCCGCGGGCGCGCGCGCCGATCCGTGCCCCGACGCCGACTTCTACCGGCGCCTCGCCGAGGAGCGGCGCGCAGGATCGGGCACGACCGCGGGCCCCGGGTGACGCGCGACTCTCGGTGCATCGGCGGCACGGAGCGCTGTCAGCGGTACCGCAGCTTCGACGCTCGTGCCGCCCGGCCCAACTCGAGCCGGCGCTCGCCGACCTGCGTCATGAAACGCCGTCCGCG
>JAJYGM010000110.1 GCA_021785095.1 Actinomycetes bacterium | reverse complement strand
GGCGGCCTCGGCGCGCGGCGCGCGGGTGACGCTCGTGACCGCTTCCGGCCTGCCCGCGCCCGCGGGCGTGGACACCGTGCGCGTGGAGTCGGCTGCGGACATGGAGGCTGCGATGGAGGAGGCCGCCCCCGGCGCAGACGTCGTCGTCATGGCCGCCGCGGTGGCCGACTTCCGGCCGAAGGCCCCGTCGAGGCGGAAGCTGCACGGGATCGACCAGCTCGTCCTCGAGCCGACGCCGGACATCCTGGCCGGGCTCGCCGCCAGGAGGCGACCGGGACAGCTGCTGGTCGGGTTCGCGGCCGAGACGGAGGACGTCGTCGCCGGCGCGCGGCGGAAGCTGGAGCGAAAGCGCGTGGACCTCCTGGTGGTGAACGACGTGTCCGCGCCGGGGGCCGGCTTCGACCACGACACGAACGAGGTCGTCATCCTCGGCGCCGATGGCGCCACGACCGAGGTGCCGCTCGGGACCAAGCGGCAGGTGGCCGACGCGGTCCTGGACGCGGTGGTCGCACGGCTGGGTGCGCCGGCGGGCGCCGAGCCCGCCTCGCCCCACGACGGGGGCGCCGAGCCCGCCTCGACCGCCGCGAGCCGAGACACTGGAGAGAGCTGATGAGAACCACCTTCACGTCGGAGTCGGTCACCGAAGGCCACCCGGACAAGATGGCGGACCAGATCTCTGACGCGGTCCTCGACGCGCTCTTGGAGAAGGACCCCATGAGCCGCGTCGCGTGCGAGACGCTGCTCACGACGGGGCTCGTCGTGGTCGCCGGCGAGGTGACGACCGAGACGTACGTCGACCTCCCCACGCTCGTGCGCCAGGTGATCACCGAGATCGGCTACGACAACGACGCGTACGGGTTCAACGGCCACACGTGCGGCGTGATGGTCGCGCTCGACGGCCAGTCCCCCGACATCGCACGCGGCGTCGACGCGGCGCTCGAGCTGCGCAGCGGCTCGGGCGGCGAGGACCAGCTGAACGCCCAGGGCGCCGGGGACCAGGGAATGATGTTCGGCTACGCGTGCGACGAGACGCCGGACCTGATGCCGATGCCGATCTGGCTCGCGCACCGCTTCTCGCAGCGCTTGTCGCAGGTGCGGCGGGTCGGGGTGCTGCCGTACCTGCGCCCCGACGGCAAGACCCAGGTCAGCGTCACCTACGACGCCGGCCGGCCCGTGGCCATCGAGACCGTGCTGATCTCGACGCAGCACCAGCCCGGCGTCGACATCGACACGCTCCTCATCCCGGACCTCTCCGAGCACGTCGTGCACCCGCTTCTCCCGAAGGACCTCGACTCGGAGAGCATGAGGCTCCTCGCGAACCCGACGGGGCTCTTCGAGCTCGGCGGGCCGCACGCGGACACGGGGCTGACCGGTCGAAAGATCATCGTCGACACCTACGGTGGCATGGCGCGCCACGGCGGAGGTGCGTTCTCGGGGAAGGATCCCTCCAAGGTCGACCGCTCCGCCGCGTACGCCGCGCGCTGGGTCGCCAAGCATGTGGTCGCAGCCGGCGCGGCCCGTCGCTGCGAGCTGCAGGTCGCGTACGCGATCGGCGTCGCCCGCCCCGTGTCGCTCGCGCTCGAGACCTTCGGCACTGAGACCGTCGACCCCGAGCGCATCGTGGCCACCCTGCGCGAGCTGTTCGACCTTCGGCCAGCGGCGATCATCCGGGACCTCGACCTCCGGCGCCCCATCTATCGCCGCACCGCCGCCTACGGGCACTTCGGCCGAAGCGACAAGGAGTTCACCTGGGAGCAGACGCCGAGAGTCGACGACCTTCGCCGCGCGCTGGGTCTCTGATCGTCCGCGTCGTCCCGGACGTGCCGGCGGTGAGCCGGCGGCGGTTCGACTACTCGGTGCCTTCGCGCTGGCAGGGTGACATCCGGGTGGGCTCCCGGGTGCGCGTGCCGTTCCACGGTCGTCGTGTCGGCGCGTGGGTCGCCGAGATCGGGGTCACGCCGCCGGCGGGCGTCGAGGTGCGCGACGTGACCGGGGTGTCGGGGTGGGGCCCGCCGGCGGGCGTGCTCCAGCTCGCCGAGTGGGGTGCGTGGCGATGGGCCACGCCGGTCGCGACCCTGCTGCGCACCGCGTCGCCCGAGCGCAACGTCTGGGCGCTGCCGGCAGTGCCGGCCGGAGGTGCGCTGCCGGCAGGACGCCCGGGAGCGGCGGTTCCGCTCCGTCCCGGCGGGTCGCTCCGCCGGCTGCCCCCGGCACAGGACCTCCTCCCGGCGGTCCTCGAGGTGATCGCCGCGGCCGGGCCGGCGGGACAGCCGGGGCGGGGGTCGGTGCTCGTCCTGGCGCCGGGCACCGGGTGGGCGGACCGGCTCGGACGGAGGCTCCGGGCCCGGGGCGTCGACGTGGCGTCGAGCTGGGCGGAGGCGGCGGCGGGGTGGCCGGTCGTGGTCGGGTCGCGGGCGGCGGCGTGGGCGCCGGTGCCGTCGCTCGCGGCCGTGGTGGTCCTCGACGTGCACGACTACCACGACCGCTACGACGCCGTGGAGGTGGTGGCCGAGCGCGCCGCACGGGACGGCGCGCCGTGCGTGCTCGTCTCGCCCTGCCCGACCGCGGTGCAGCGAGCCTGCTACGGCCCGGTCGAGACCCCCGAGCGTTCGTCCGAGCGGTCGGGATGGCCCGCGGTCACGGTCGTCGACCGCCGCGGCGCAGACCCCCGCACCGGGTTGTACTCCGAGGAGCTGGTAAGCGTGGCCCGCGAGGTGGTATCCGGCGGTGGACGCGTCGTGTGCGTGCTCAACCGAACGGGGCGGGCGAGGCTGCTCGCGTGCGCGGCGTGCGGCGGGCTCGCGCGCTGCGCCGTGTGCCGGCGTGCGGTGGAGTCGACCGGCGACGTGCTCGGTTGCAGAGCGTGCGGGGCGCAGCGCCCCGTCGTGTGCGCGGAGTGCGGCTCGGTCCGTCTGAAGGTCCTCCGCATCGGTGTCGGGCGTGCCCGTGAGGAGCTCGAGGCGCTCCTGTCCGTGCCGGTCGGGGAGGTCTCCGGGCGGCGGGCCGGCCCGCGCGGTGCCGAGGCGAGCGTTCCGGACACGCCTGTGCTGGTCGGCACGGAGGCGGTGCTGCACCGGGTGCGGCGCGCGGCGGCGGTCGTCTTCTTGGACTTCGACCAGCAGCTGCTCGCGCCGCGCTTCTCCGCGGGGGAGGAGGCGCTCGCGCTGCTCGCGCGAGCGGGGCGTCTCGTCGGAGGCCGCGGAGACCGGGATGGCGGCGGGCGAGGGGGGGCGGGGATGGTGATGGTCCAGACCCGGCTCCCGACGCACGACGTGCTTCGCGCCGCGGTGGGCGGGGACCCGGGGCTCTTCACAGAGCTGGACCTGCGAGAAGCGCTGCGCCTGCCGCCGTTCAGCGCGTTGGCGACGCTCGAGTCGGACGCCGTGCCCGCGCTCGGCGCCGGCGGGGCGGTGTC
>JAJYGM010000386.1 GCA_021785095.1 Actinomycetes bacterium | reverse complement strand
GTGTCGCCGGGGTCGCCGGGGTCGCCGGGGTCGCCGGGGTCGCCATCACCGATGTCTTATCGCTTCTCCCATCGGCCTCGCTCGCAGCGGTCGAGCGCGAGCGGCGCGAGCAGCGCGCCAGTGCCCGGACGGCCGTCCAATTCCTGCGACACTGGGCGGATGGTGACCCAGACATCGACAGCCGATCGGAGAAGCGGGCGCAGACGGCATCCCCCTTTGGACCGAAGCAGCGCGCAGCGGTTCCTCGTGGTCGCGCTCGAAGAAGCGCGTGCGGGCCTCGCCGATGGCGGCATACCCATCGGCGCCGCCCTCTTCCATCGCGACGGGACGCTCCTGGGCAGGGGCCGCAACCGACGCGTCCAAGACGGCGATCCGTCCATGCACGCCGAGACCTCGGCGTTCCGTGACGCCGGGCGCAGGCGCGACTACGCGGACTGCGTGATGGTCACGACCCTCTCCCCCTGCTGGTACTGCAGCGGCCTGGTCCGCCAATTCGGGATCGGCGCGCTCGTGGTCGGCGAGGCGCGGACGTTCGCCGGCGGGCACGAATGGCTCGTCGAGCACGGAGTCGACGTCGTGGTCCTCGATGACCCAGGGTGCGCCGAGCTTCTCGGCGGCTTCATCGGCGAGCACCCGGCGCTGTGGCACGAGGACATCGGCGTCGGAGACTGAGGAGACCGCGATCCGACGGCGCCGCGAGCCGACGGCGACTGGAACCCCGCCGTGGGGCGTGGTGTGATCGAGGCACAAGTGCGCTGCTGGGGCCCCCTGGCTCACCGCCAGGGGGCCGCCGTGTCGCTCGGGGGCTCGCCGACTGTGAAGAGTGGACTCGCAAGCCTGCTCAGTCAGCGGTGCAGCGAGCCCGATCGGCGTCGAGCCACGGGCTGACCCGCAGGTCTGAGAGGATGAGCGTGATGGTCGACCCGCTGCTCGCGCCCCGCCCGGACGTCAGCCCCGAGATGGCGGCCGCGCTGCTGGCCGATGTCTACGGGATCTCGGGCCGCCTGACCGAGCTGCACGGGGAGCGAGACCTGAACTTCCGTGTCGACGCGACCTCCGGACGCCGCTACGTGCTGAAAGTCCACCATCCCGAGGACTCCGGCGACGTCGTCAACATGCGGACGCTGGCGATGGCCCGCGTCCGCGACCTGGAGCCCGGGCTCCCCGTCCCCCAAGTGGTACCGACGCCGTCTGGCGCTGTACGCGCCGCGGTCGCGGGAGCGGACGGCCGGATCTCCGACGTCCAGCTCGTCACCTTCCTCGACGGCACGCACCCGGACCCCCCGGCACTCGGCGCGGCCGCTCTCTACGAGTGGGGGCGGTGCACCGCGCGGCTGGGACGGGCGCTCCGGGGCTTCTTCCACCCCGCAGCCGGCTACCGGATCCAGTGGGACGTGCGGCACACCGTCGAGCTGCGCGACCGCGTCGACCTCCTCGCGCCCGACGACAGGAAGCTCGTCGAGGCGGCGATCGACCGGTTCGAACAGCGCGTCACCCCGCGCTTCGAGACGTTGCGCGCCCAGATCATCCATAACGACATGAACCCCCGCAACGTGCTCGTCGACGAGGGAAGCCGGATCGTGGGGATCACCGACTTCGGCGACATGACGCACACCGCGCTGGTCTGCGACCTGGCCGTGGCGATCGCGGAGGTCGCGGTGGAGCGCGACGACGCAATGCGGTGCGCAGACCCCATGGTCGCCGGCTACTGCGACGTGACTCCCCTGGAAGGAGACGAGGCCGCGATCCTGGCAGACCTCGTCCTGGCGCGTGCCGCCACCGACGTCGTCGTGACGACCTGGAGGCGGCTCCACCACGCGCATGCCGAAGAGCTCCCCGACGCGTCGATGGCGCTGCTGCGCCGCGTCGAGGACGTGGGAGTCGACACGCTCGCCTGGCACCTCGAAGAAGTGGCGCGGCGCTCGTCGGGCGTGTCGCCGGCCGCGCTTCCTTACCGCGCCCGCTCGACCGGTGACCTGCTCCGGGCTCGCCGGCGCGTGCTCGGCGCGGCCGAGCTCAGCTACGTCGAGCCGCTCCACCTCGTGCGGGCAGATGGCGTGCACCTCTTCGACGCCGAAGGGCGCCGCTACATCGACGCCTACAACAACGTGCCCGTCGCCGGCCACTGCCATCCGAAGGTCGCTGCGGCGATCGCCGCGCAGAGCCGCCGCCTCGTGACGAACACCCGCTACCTGCACGAGTCGAACGTCGAGCTCGCCGAAGCGCTCCTGGAGCGCGCGCCCGGGCGCCTCGAGCGCGTCCTCTTCGTGAACTCCGGCAGTGAGGCGAACGACGTCGCGCTTCGGATCGCGCAGATGGCGACCGGCCACCACGGGGCGCTCGTGACGCGCTTCGCCTACCACGGCGTGACCGGGGCGACGACCGACCTTTCACCCGAGGAGTGGCCGGAGGGGTACATGCCTGCGCACGTGGGTCTGCTCACGCCCCTCGGAGACCCGGCTGGCTCGGGCGGCCCGGTCGCCGTCGTCGACGGGCTCTGCGCAGCAGGCCACCCGCCGGCCGTGCTGTTCGCCGACTCGGCTTTCACGAGCGACGGCATCCTGGGCCCAGCGCACGAGTGGCTCGCCGGGGCCGTCGGCGCGGCGCGCGAGGCAGGCGGCCTCTTCGTCGACGACGAGGTCCAGATCGGGTTCGGCCGCTCGGGTGAGAGCCTCTGGGGCGTCACGAGCTCGCAGATCGAGCCTGACATGATGACGCTCGGCAAGCCCATGGGCAACGGCTTTCCCGTCGCCGCGGTGCTCGCGCGTGCCGACCTTGTCGACCCCTTCATCGAGAGGACCGGGTTCTTCAGCACCTTCGGCGGGAACACGCTCGCGTGCGCCGCAGCGCTCGCGCTGCTCTACGTCGTCGAGCAAGAGCGGCTCGTCGAGCGTGCCGCGACGTCCGGGGCACACCTGCGGGCGCTTCTCGACAGCGTCGTCGCGCGCCACGACGCGGCAGGAACGGCGCGCAGCTGGGGACTCATTCTCGGGGTCGACATCGTGAACGGCGACGGCGAGCCCGACCCGCACGGAGCACGCCAGCTGGTGAACCGGATGCGCCAGCTCGGCGTCTTGATCGGGACCACGGGGCCGTGGTCGAACGTGCTCAAGATCCGCCCGCCGCTCGTGTTCAGCGACGCCGACGGCGACGACGTCGCCGCTCGTCTCGACGACGCGTTCGCTGTGCTCGACTGAGTGCTCGACTGAGCCAGTCGAACGCACCCACAGAGCCCTGCGAGGGCCCACCTGCCCAGGCGACCGACTTTCCAGTGATGCCCGCAGGCTCGGGCAACGCCATCGCGAGGGCTCGGCGAGCGGCAGCGATCATCCATGCCGAGGCGCCGAGCCCCTCTTCGGCATCTGCGGTGCCCAATCCGCCACGATGGCCCGGTGGGCCGCTCCTACTGGCGGAGGGA
>JAJYGM010000441.1 GCA_021785095.1 Actinomycetes bacterium | reverse complement strand
TACCTCCCCTTCGCCGACGGCACCTTCCCGCGGCTCATCGCCGCGGAGGTATTGGAGCACATCCCGGACGACACGATGGCGATGGGGGAGCTCGCGCGCGTGCTGAAGCCGGGAGGACGCCTGGCCGTGACCGTGCCCCGCTACGGTCCCGAGCTCATGAACTGGGCCCTCTCGAGCGAGTACCACGAGACGCCCGGGGGGCACGTTCGCATCTACCGCCGTAGCCAACTGGCCGAGCGGTTCCGCCAAGCCGGGCTGCGCATCGTCGGCCACCACCACACCCACGGGCTCCACAGCCCGTACTGGTGGATGCGCTGCCTCGTCGGGGTCTCGAGGGATCAGCACCCGCTCGTGAGGGTGTACCACAGCATCCTCGTGCACGACATCGTGCACGCCTCGCCGTGGACGCGCTGGCCGGAGCGCGTGCTCTCCCCGGTGATCGGCAAGAGCCTCGTCGTCTACCTGGAGCACGCGGAGTGAGCGGCCCGGAGATCACCGCCGACCTGCGCTCGGAGTTGCTGAGCGGCATCGGTCTCGACCACCGTGCCGTCTCGCAGACCATCGCCACGATCGAGGAGGTGCAGCGCCCGAGCGGCATGATCCCCTGGTTCGAGGGCGGGCACTGCGATCCGTGGAACCACGTCGAAGCTGCCATGGCGCTCGCCGTGGCAGGTCGGCTCGGGGCAGCGGAGCGGGCGTACGAGTGGCTCTGGTCCACCCAGCACGCCGACGGTTCGTGGTTCAACTACTACTGGCCGGACGGTTCGGTCGAGGATCGGCGGATCGACACCAACGTCTGCGCCTACGTGGCGACGGGTATCTGGCATCAGTACCTGGCGACCGGGGACGAGGGTCTCGTGCAGGCGATGTGGCCGATGGTGGAACGGGCGATCGGTTACGTGCTGTCGTGGCAACGGCCGGGCGGCGAGCTCGTCTGGTCCGTGCGTGAGGACGGCAGCCCCGAGTCGTACGCCCTGTTGACCGGCTCCTCCTCGGCCTACCTGTCCGTTCGCTGCGCAATCGCCTGCGGCGAGCTCGTGGGGGAGGAGCACCCCGAGTGGGAGCTTGCCGCCGGACGGCTCCGCCATGCTGTCGCGTACCGCCCATCGTCCTTCGCGCCGAAGGACCGCTACGCCATGGACTGGTACTACCCGGTCCTCGCCGGCGCTCTCGACGAGGCTCCGTCACATGACCGCATCGAGGCCGGCTGGGACGCATTCGTCATGGACGGATACGGCGTGCGCTGCGTGTCAGACCGCCCCTGGGTAACGGCGGCGGAGACGGCCGAGTGCGCCATCGCATGCCTGAAACTCGGACGGGTCGAGGATGCGGCCCGCCTGCTTGCCTGGGTGCAGGACCAGCGTGACCCGGATGGTGCCTACACGACGGGACGCGTCTATCCCGAGCGCTCGACGTTCCCGCACGAGGAGCGGAGCACCTACACGGCCGCGGCGATCGCACTGGCCGCCGATGCTCTCGGGGGGTGCAGCCCCACTTCAGGGTTGTTCCTCGGGCATGGGCTACCCACCGGTCTCGACCTCGACGAGGTCGACCTCGACGGGCGCGTCGCCGTGGGCGGTACCCGTGCTCAGGTTGGCGCTCAGAGCACCAGTGCGACCGTGAACCCGTCGTAGCCCTTCGTCCCCACGGTCTGGATCGTCGTCGCGGTCACCCGCGGCTCGTCCCGGATGAGGTCGAACAGTCGCCGGACGCCGAGAGTCTGGTCGTCGGTGGCCGAAGGATCGGCGACGGTGCCGGCTTGAACCGTGTTGTCGACCACGATGACGCTGCCAGCGTGGGTGTGGTCGAGCGCCCAGGCGAAGTAGTCGGCGTTCGAGGGCTTGTCGGCGTCGATGAAGACGAAGTCGAACGGCTCCACACCCTCGGTGGCGAGGGCTGCGAGCGTGTCGATCGCTCGGCCGAGACGGACCTCGACGGAGTTCCCGACGCCGGCAGCGTCGATGTTCTTCCGTGCGACCTCTGCGTGTGTCGGGTCGATCTCGAGCGTCAGCAGCTTTCCCTCGGGTGGCAGGGCACGGCCGAGCCAGGTGGCCGAGTAGCCGCCGAGCGTCCCGACCTCGAGGATGCGGCGGGCGCCGATCATCTTCGCCATGAGGTGCAGCAACTTGCCGAGGGGAGCGGACACCTGGATCGGTGGCAGCCTGGCGGCAAGAGCGGCCTCGTTCGCCCTGTCGAGGCTCGCGTCCGGATCGTGCAGGAGGCTCGTCAGGTAGTCGTCGACTTCGCTCCACTGTTCTTGGCTCATGCGACCGTCCTATCACGTGGCCGCGGCGGGCCGCCGAGCCGTCTCCGGGAGCCCCTCCCGGCCCTCCTGGCCTCCCGGTCGTGCGGGCGAGGAGGGCGAGGGGGGCGAGCAGGGCGAGGAGAGGGCCATCGGCGCGAACAGTTCGCGCGAAACGATAGGAGCGAAAGCTAGGAGCGTTGACCGTCGTTTTGCCGGTTAACGCTCCTCGGGATCGCGCCTACGGATTCCCGAGGGTCCTCTGCAGGGTTCGGGGGTTCGCACCCTCGGCGCGCAGCGCCAGCCGCACGCACGCCGTGACGGCACGCTCAATCCCGCACGGGAACGATGACCACCGGGATCCTCGACAGCTCGGCGCAGTGCTGGCTCACGGACCCGAGCATCCAGCGCTTGAAGCCGACGAGCCCTGTCGTTCCGACGACAAGCATCTTCGCCCCCTCGCCGGCCTCGACGAGCACCTCAGCGGGGTGCCCGGGCACCACCCGCTGCGTCACCGGCACAGTGGTGCCTCCCTCCTCGTCGACGGCATGTTCGACCGCCTCGGCGAGAACCTGCTCGAGCCGCTGGATCCCGCTGCGACCGGCGCCGAACAACGAGGGCGGCCCGCTGATCGCCCACGGGTCCTGCCAGACGAGGACAGCCTCGACCTGCGCCCCGGTCGCGGCCGCTTCTCTCAGAGCGAAACGCAACGCGAACACCGACGGAACCGATCCGTCCACTCCCACGACGATGCGCTCCCGGTCCCCATCCATCACCGCGCCTCCTTTCCCTCTGAGTCAAAGGTCGCGCCGAGAGGTCCCGACCTGGTAGGGGAGAAGGACCCACAGTCAGTGAGGCGGATGCCGAGGTTGCACGCTCAGGCAGCTCAATAGGAGTCGCTGACGCGCCGCAGGACTCGCAGGCTGCCGCGTCCGAGGTCGGGGTCCTCGACGAACCCACCCGAGTCGAGCGCCTGGCAGTACAGCTCGTACGGCGGGCGACCGCCGTCCGCGGGGTCCGGGAAGACATCGTGAATCGCCAGGTAGGTACCGATCTCAAGGTGGGGTACCCAGCCGCGGTAATCCGCCCAGGCGGGCTCCTCCCCATGCCCACCGTCGATGAAGAGCATGCCGAGGTGGGTGCGCCAGTGTGCGGCGACGGTGGGTGAGTCGCCGAGGATGCCGACCACGAGGTCTTCCGCCCCGGCGTCGCCGATCGCCCGGCGCCACGAAGGCAGCGAATCCATGCGGCCCGTCCTCGGGTCTACGAGCTCGGCGTCGTGGTGATCCCAGCCCGCCTGGTTCTCCTCGGACCCGTGGTGGTGGTCGACGCTGAAGAGCGTCACCCGCCGGCTCCCGTCCTCGTAAGCCGCCACCCCGGACGACAGGTAGAGCGTCGACCGGCCGCAGTACGCCCCTATCTCGACGATCACCGGTGGCACCGTGGCGTCACCCGACACGACCTCGGCGACGCGCCGCAGGGCACAGCCTTCATCGTCCGGCATGAAGCCCTTGGTGGAGCGTGCCGCCTCGAGCAGTCCGGTCGCGCGCGGGTTCACAGGAGCTCCACGATGGTGTAGATCCCGAAACCGAGCAAAGCCACACCCGAGAGACGGCGGACGACGCTCAGCGGCACGACGCGGATGATCGCCCGACCGCCCACCACCCCGACACCGGATACGACCACGAAGGCGACAGCTGCACCGATGAAGACGCCCCATGGGTCACGGAACCGTGCGGTCAGGTTGGCGATCAGGATCTGGGTGATGTCCCCGAACTCCGCCAGCGCCACGACGGTGAACGTCGCCAGCATCGGTCTCCACACCACCTGAGACCTCGACGCGTCGGCGGCGCCCGCATCGAGCGCGTCGGCCGTCTCGGTACCGATGGAGGCGCTGCCGTGCGTCTCGTCGACGGCCTCCGCTCCATCTGCGGCCGTCGCGGACGTCGCGGACGTCGCGGACGTCGCGGCCCTCGCGGCCCTCGCTGCCGTCGCGGCCTCCTCCTCTTCCGCGAGCTGCTCGCCGCGCTCCTCCTCATGCCGCTCCGGCACGAAGATCAGCCAGACCGCACCCCCGATGAACAGCGCAGCAACCACGCTGTGAACCGCCGTCTGGGGAAGCAGCACGAGCAGTCGCCCGGCCACGACGGCGATGGCGGCCTGGAGGATGAGAGCCGCCGCCCCACCGATCCAGACCGGAAGGGGCCGATGGCGCGACGCCATGACGATGCACGAGATGAACGTCTTGTCCGGGAGCTCCGCCGGGATCACCAAGGCGAACGTCGCCAGCATGGCGCCGAAGTTCACGGGCTGCTCATGTCCTCGTCCCGACCGAGCCCGGCAGGCGTCTTCAGCCCTTGCCGAGCAGCTCGCCGATGCTGGGACGGTTGGTGACCACGAAACGGCTGTTCACGAGCTGGCGCTCGAGCGCCTGGTCGATGGTGCGCTGATGACCACCGAAATCACGCTCCGCGACGAAACGCCTCGTCTCTTCCACCATCGCCGTTCTCCCCGACTCGTCCACCTGCACGAGGTCGCGGACGCCTCCGATGATCATCGGCATGGCGTGCGAAGGGAGCCGCGCCGACAGCTCGTCGAAGTGCGAGGTCAGGAACTCCCATGCTTGCGAGCCGGCCCGTCGATTCGACAGCAGCCGGCGGACGACCCAGCCTGCGTCCTGGGTCCGGATCTCCTCGCGTGACATCTCGAGCAGCTCGCCCACGAGCTCGGGCGCTCCTGCCTCGCAGAGGGCCAACAGGTGCCTGAGCTGGCTGAGCGGGTCGGTCGGATGGCGGAAGCCCTCCCGGACCGGATCGAAAGCCTCGCGTCCGCCGGACGCGACGACGACGCTCATGACGGACTCGGCGATCGAGGCGGGCATGGCGGCGACGTCACCTGACCGCGAGCGCTCGAAGGCTTCGCGACAGCCTGCCTGCACGACCTCGTCGGCACCGATCCTTCCGAGGAGGTCGATGAGGGTCGAGCGGAGCCGTTGCGTCTCCGCCGAGTCGTCGGCCGAGACGGCGAAGCCCCCGATCTCGTCGAAGAGCGGCCCCGCCGCCGCACAGACGAACGTTGCCAGCTGCGAATCGGCGACGCCTGCGGCGACACGGTCGACGAGAGTCAGCGAGCCGGAGACCCGCTCCCAAACGTTCGGGTCCGCATGCGCGCCGAGGCGACGGACGAGCGCCAGGAAATCGCCCAGTCCGCTCATGCCTGCGACAGTGCAGGCCCACGAATCCGAGACGAGGTCGAACAGCTCGTGCGGCTTCAGGTTCCCGAGATCGGCGAGGACTCGATCGAAGAGGGGCCCCTCGTAGCGGAGCCTGTACACGCCGGATCCCCCCGCGTCGACGACGGGGAAGCGCTCGAACGTGCCGCAGTCGAAGGGATCCCGACCCTGCGGCGCCGGACCGAGCAGCACGGGCTTCACAGGGCCGGGTCGATCCTCGACGAGCACCGGTACGAGCCAGTCGTGCCCGATCGACGAGGAGGAACCCACTGGGAGCTCGCTCGCCGGCAGGTACTGGAACGGTTCGGCCGTGAGCACGAGCGATCCGGCCTCCAAGCGGGCGGTCACGAGCGGATGCCCGCCCTGGAAGATCCACCCGTCGAGCAGAGCGCGGATCGGCTCCCCGTCAGCGGCCGCCTCGATGGCGTCCCACAGGTCGGTCGTCTCGGTGTTGCCGTACGCGTGCTCCGCCAGGTAGCGGCGTACGCCCTCCCGGAAGCGCGGCGTCCCGAGGTACTGCTCCACCATGCGCAGCACGCTCCCGCCCTTCAGGTACGTGAGCCCGTCGAACATGGCCTCGGCCTCGTCCGGACTGCGCACCTCGTACTCGATCGGCCGGGTCGAGTGGAGGCCGTCGACCTGGAGCGCCACGTCGGTCTCGATACCGAACATCGCCCACCGGTTCCACTCCGGCCGGAAGTCGTCGAAACAGCACAGCGACATGAACGTGGCGAACGCCTCGTTCAGCCAGATCCCGTTCCACCACTTCATCGTCACGAGGTCCCCGAACCACATGTGCGCGATCTCGTGTTCCACGCCTTCGGCGATCCGAGCGAGCTCGGGGATCGAAGACTCCTCAGGGTTGCAGAGGAGGTCCTGCTCCCGGAACGTCACGCAGCCGAGGTTCTCCATCGCTCCCATGGCGAAGTCGGGGATGGCGACGAGGTCGAGCTTGTCGGCGGGGTAGGGGATGGCGAAGTACTCGTGGAACCATCCGAGGCAGTGCGCGGCTGCCTCGAGCGCGAACGACGTGAGGTGCAGCTGGCCGAGAGGCACGACGACCCGCAACGGCACGCCGTCGGCGACGACCGTCTCGGTCGCCTCGAACGGGCCGATGGCGTATGCGACGAGGTAGGTCGACATCTTCATCGTGTCCGAGAAGCGAACCCGCCTCTTCCCGCCCCCGATCTCGCTCACCTCCGCCTCGGGGGAGTTGGACACTGCGAAGAGATCGCCCTCGACGTCGAGCGTGATCGAGAAGACCGATTTCAGGTCCGGCTCGTCGAAGCAGGGAAACGCCCGTCGGGCGTCCGTCGACTCGAAGTGCGTCGACGCGATGAGCCTGTCTGCTCCCGACTCGTCCGTGAACGTGCTCCGGTAGAAGCCCCTGAGCTTCGTGCCGAGCTCCCCGGAGAAACGGCAGCCGAGCTTCCACGCACCCGGCTCCACCGTGCCGGGTGTGGTGAAGCGGACTCGCTCGCGCTCGGCCTCGAGCTCGACACCGAGCTCCATTCGCCGCCCGTCAGGGCCAACGAGGACCGCCTCGGCGATCACGAGTTCGACGGCGTTGCACACGATCTCGCTCGTCGGCTCGTGAACCTCGACCTCGATCTCGACGTCGCCCTCGAAGGTGCACGTCTCGAAGTCCGGGGCGATCCTGAGGGCATACCGCGACGGGATGACCGTGCGGGGGAGTCGGTAGTCGGCTTCGTTGCCGTGCTCGATGTCCATCAGAGCGAGGTTAGACACCGCGCGTCGCGTGGCCGAGTCTCAGAATTTCTAAGACTCTGTCACCTGGCCTTAGAAATGGTTAGAGTGGGCTCGTGCAGCGCCGGGACAACCCGTACACACCAGGAGCCGGGCGCAGGCCGCCATGCCTGGCCGGTCGAGACCGGGACCTCGACGAGTTCAGCTCGCTGATCGAGGTGCTCTCGTCCCGTGGCGCCGAGCGAAGCCTCGTGTACTCCGGTCTCCGTGGAGTCGGCAAGACGGTCCTCCTCATGGAGATGGACATCCTCGCTTCCGAGGCGGGATGGGCCACCACCGACGTACAGGAGGTCGGCTCGCAGCCGGACTTTCGCTCCACGTTCGCTCAGATGGCAGCCCGGTTGCTGCGTGAGATGAGCCGACGTCACCGGATCCGGGACCGGGTCGAGCGGGCGCTCGGCGTCGTGAAGGCCTTCAGCGTCGTCACACCGGGAGGGGTGCAGCTCAAGCTCGACGTGGCGCCGATCCGTGGCGTCGCCGACTCGGGTGACCCCGAGCAGGACCTCGTGGAGCTCCTGCGCGAGATCGGGCAGGTGGCGGCTGGTGCGGGGAGTGGGGTGCTGTTTCTCATCGACGAGATGCAGAACCTCGACAGCGCCTCACTCGCCGCCGTGTGCATGGCGTTCCAGGCCGTCAGCCGCGACGCACTTCCCGTGGCGCTCGTCGGCGCAGGTCTTCCGGACCTGCAGGTGCGGCTCATGAAGGCCAAGCCCTACGCCGACCGTCTGTTCGAGTACCGGGAGCTCGGGCGTCTCCGCAACGCCGAGGCGCACGTCGCCCTCGTCAAACCGGCGGCGACGCTCGGCATCGACTTCGCCAGGAACGCAGCGGCGGAAGTGGTCGAGCTCGCAGCCGGTTACCCGTACTTCCTCCAGGAGTACGGCCGCGAGCTCTGGAACGCGGCGGAGCGCTCGCCGATCACGCTCTCTGACGTGAACGAGGTGCGCGACCTCGTGAAGGAGCAGCTGGCACACACGTTCTACGGCACCCGCTTCCAGCTCGCGAGCGATGCCGAGCAGCGCTACCTCGCGTCGATGGCCTCGCTCGGGGACCCGCCCTACGCCGTCGCGGCGGTAGCACGGGCATGGGGCGCCGCGAGCCAGCGGCAGACCTCGCCGCACCGGGACAGCCTGATCCAGAAGGGGCTCATCTGGTCGCCACGCCGCGGCCAGGTCGACTTCACGGTGCCGCTCTTCGCCGAGTTCCTTCTCGAGCATCATCCGATCGGGGGCTTCGGCTCCGACTGAGACGTGGGGAGGGCGCCGTGACGGCCACCGCCGTCCGTTACCGTTCCGGCCCATGCCGCAGACGCTCCCAGCTCTCCGCCTCCCGGACGGCGGCGCCCGCAGTCGCGCCGTCATCTGCCTCGGGCACGCTCTCGTGGACCGTCTCGCCGAGGCCAGTGACGAGGTCGTCGTGTCCGCAGGCATCGAGATCGGGGCGATGACCCTTGTCGACGCCGACGGCGCCGCGGTGATCGAGAAGTCCCATGATCCCTGGCAGGAGGTGGCGGGCGGTTCGGCCGCGAACACGGCAGCAGGCATCGCATCGCTCGGCGGTTCGGCTGCTTTCGCCGGCTCCGTCGGCGCGGACGAGGCGGGCCGGCGATACGTGTCCGACCTCGAGGAAGCTGGCGTGCGTGTCGTCGCGCCCGCAGCGTCCGGCGAACCGACAGGCGTCTGCCACGTCTTCGTGACTCCGGGCGGCGATCGCTCGATGGCGACCTACCTCGGAGCGGCAGCGCTGCTCAGTCCTCACGTCGTGGACGCCGCCGGCGTCGAGCAGGCGTCGGTCGCCTACCTCGAGGGCTATCTGCTCGACGCCCCCATGGCGACAGATGCGGTCTCGCGGGTCGTCGAGCTGGCGAAGCAGGCCGGCACGCTGCTGTCACTGTCGCTGTCGGATCCATTCGTCGTCGAACGGCACCACGACGCCATCCGGGACCTTCTCCGGAGCGGGACCGTCGACATCCTCTTCGGCAACGCGGAGGAGGTGCTGGCACTCACCGGGTCGGCTGAGCTCCCGATCGCCCTGGAGCGCCTGGCTTTGACCGCGCCGGAGGTGCTCGGCTTCGTCACCCGGGGCGCGGCAGGCTCCGTCGTCTTCCGTGGAGATCTCCGGGCGGAGGTGGGCGCAGCGCCCGTGCCTACCGTCCTGGACACGACCGGAGCGGGCGACCTCTACGCGGCGGGAGTCCTGTTCGGTCTGACAGATGGCCGCGATCCGGCGGCGTCGGCCTGGATCGGCTCGCTCGCCGCAGGTGAGGTCATCGGCCACTTCGGCGCCCGGCCGAAGGTGCGGCTGTCGGAGCTGCTGGAAGCGGGCTGAGCGGGGCCGAGCGGAGTCGAGCTGGGCTGAGCGGCGGGCGCCGGCCCGGTTGCCTCAGGCGTGCTCGCTGTCCTCTTCCGGCGGCAGGAAGGGAAGGTTCAGGTCCGTCAGCCGCACGAGCGCGCTGGCGACCCAGCGCGCGAGGTTCGCGATCTGCTCGTCGAGGCGGCTCGGATCCTCGAGCAGCGAGTCCTCGAGGCGCACGCTTCCCTGGTAGGCGATCTCGAGCGAGCTGACGGTCTCGCCCTCCCGCTCGAAGATCTGTTCCAGCGTGGGTGCCGTCCGCTCGAGGCGCTCGGGCCCGAGCTCGGGACCTTCCTCGTCCAGCACGGCCAGGACTCGCTGTGTCTCCGGCGTCTCCGCCAGGCGCTGCATGCGAAACGCGAGCTCGATGATCAGCTCCGGCGGCTCCGCCGGGGGCTCCCCGATGGACCAGGACCGGTAGGCGCTCTGGCTCCACGTCGGCCAGTCGAGGGTGAGGTCGGCACGCACTCGGGCCGGGCTGCGCTCACCCGGCAGGCTGTAGGAGGTCTCGAACGAGAGATCGCCGAGGAAGACGTCCACCTGGAATCTCTCCTCCACGGCCTGCTGCTCGAGGAGAGCGCCCTCGAAGGCGTCCCGGATGGCGCCGATCAGGTCGAGCAGGATGTGGTCGATCATGGCGTCGCCGAGGCTACCTGGCGACAACCCTGGTAGACACAACTCATGCCTGACCGTCCTTGGCTCGAGCGGAGGGTCCTCGCGTACGCCCACCAGGGGGGAGCGAACGAGGCGCCGTCCTCCACGATGTATGCCGTCGAAAAAGCCGTCCAGGTCGGCGCGCCGGCCATCGAGCTCGACGTCCACGCTACGGCGGACCGGAAGATCGTCGTCTGTCACGACCCGACCCTCGAGCGGACGACGAACGCGTCCGGCAAGATCTGCCACAGGACGCTGGCGGAGCTCCAGCAGCTCGACAACGCCTACTGGTTCCTACCCGGTGAGGATGCGCAGCCCGGGCGGCCCGAGGAGAGCTACCCCCTGAGGGGCAGGGCGCCCGGGGATCATCGCTTCGGGATCGCGACGCTCGAGGAGATCCTGCGGGACTTCCCCGGCACCATCCTCAACCTCGACATCAAGCGGACCGCTCCCGAAGTCGAGCCGTACGAGGAGCTGCTCGCGGATCTGCTGCGCGAGTACGAGCACACCGAGGACGTCATCGTGGCGTCGTTCGACGACACCGCAACCGACGCCTTCTCCCGATACGCGCCGGAGATCCCGACCTCGGCAGGCACGACGGCGACGGCGGAGTTCTTCCACGGTGTGCACGCCGGCACGCCGGCGCCGGAGTCGGTGACGCGGCACGTCGCGCTGCAGGTGCCGGCCACCTACGGCGAGATCACCGTCGTCGACGACGTGTTCGTCGCCGGGGCACACGCAGCCGGGCTTGCCGTGCACGTCTGGACGATCAACGAGCGCGACGAGATGGAAGGGCTGCTCGACCTCGGAGTGGACGGCATCATCTCCGACGTCCCGAGTGTGCTCGTCAAGGTGCTCGACGAGCGGGGCGTGGCCTGGCGGCGGTGATCAGGCGGTGCTCGGCCGATCAGGCGCGGGGGCGCTCAGCCGCGGCCGCAGTTCGGCTTCTTGCCGTGGTTCGCCTTCTTCTTCTTGCGCAGCTTGCGCTTCACCGTACGTTTGGACACGAGCCAGGCAGTGTAGCCGCCGCATCGGGTGCGAGAATCGTGGGTCATGGCGTGGCTGTTGCGTGACGGTCAGGTGCTGGCGAGCCTCGAGATCGCCGACGGGCTGCTCGGTCGTGCGCGAGGGCGCCTCGGACGCTCAGGCACGGAGGGGGCGATCTTGCTCCGCGGGACGAAGGCGGTGCACTCGTTCGGGATGCGCTTCGCCATGGACGTGGCGTTCCTCGACGCAGACGGGAAGGTGATCGCCGTCACGATGCTCAGGCGGTACTCGTTCACGCTGCCGAGGATGAGAGCGCGGAGCGCCCTTGCGGCCGAAGCGGGAGCGTTCGAGCGATGGGGACTGCGCGTCGGCGACCAGCTCGAGATCAAGGAGTGAGCACCGGAGCCTCGGGCGGGACGGCGGCCGGGCGGCTCGTGTTGGTGGCGACGCCGATCGGCAACGTCCGGGACCTCTCGCCGAGGGCGGCCGACGTGCTCCGCTCCGCCGACGTCGTCTGCTGCGAGGACACGAGGCACTCCGGCCGGCTCTTCTCCCGCCTCGGCATCACGACCAAGCGCCTCCTGTCGCTGCACGGCCACAACGAGGCCCAGCGCACCGAGGAGGTGCTCCACCTCCTCGAGGACGGCCTGACCGTCGCGCTCGTCACCGACGCCGGCACGCCGGCCATCAGCGATCCCGGCGCACGCGTCGTCGCGGCCGCCCACGAGGCCGGGGCGGTGGTCAGCATCGTGCCCGGACCATCGGCCGCGGTGGCTGCGGTGGCGGTGGCGGGGCTTTCGGCGGAACGGTGGTGTTTCGAAGGGTTTCTGCCGCGCAAGGGTGCCGAGCGAACGGCTCGGCTCGCCGCCATCGCAGCCGCGCCGCAGGCGGTCGTGATCTACGAGGCGCCGGGACGTGTCGACGCCCTCGTGGCGGATCTCGCGAGTGCCTGCGGGGGTGACCGGCTCGTCGCCGTCTGCCGCGAGCTGACGAAACTCCACGAGCAACTCTGGCGAGGCCCTCTCTCCCTCGCGGCCGGCCTGTGGCCGGCGGACTCCGCCCGAGGCGAGTTCGTGCTCGTGCTCGACGCCGCCCGTGCTCCGGCGCCGGCTGAGGTCTCCCCGGGAGAGCTCGCAGCCGCCGTCGAACGTCTCATGGCGAGCGGGCTGACCCGCCGCGACGCCGTCGCCGAGGCGGCCGAGCGGGCCGGGATCGCGCGGCGAGAGGTCTACGACGCGCTTGCGCAGTCCGGGCCAGCAGCGTCCTGACCGGGGCCTTGTATTCTCAGCACGTGCCCGGTCGCTACTACCAGACGACCCCCATCTACTACGTCAACGACGCGCCCCATCTCGGGACGGCGTATGCAACCGTCTGCGCCGACGCGCTGTCGCGCTGGCACCGGCTGATCGGTGACGAGACGTGGTTCGTGACCGGGACGGACGAGCACGGGCTGAAGATCCTCCGGGCGGCCGAGAGCAACGGCGTCAGTGCGAGGGAGTGGGTGGATCGGACGAGCTCCCGTTTCGTCGAGGCGTGGAAGGCGCTCGGGCTCTCCAACGACGACTTCATCCGCACGACCGAGGAGCGGCACTTCCGCTCCGTCCAGACGTTCATGCAGGCCATCTACGACAACGGTCACCTCTACAAGGGCACCTACGAGGGCTGGTACTGCGTGAGCTGTGAGGCCTATTACAACGAGGAGGACCTGCTCGATCACAACCGGTGCCCGGTGCACGAGAAGCCGGTCGAGTGGTTCACCGAGGAGAACTGGTTCTTCGCCCTGAGCAAGTTCGGGGAGAGGCTCTCGGAGTGGTACGGCGCGCATCCCGGGGCGATCTTCCCCGAGACACGGCGCAATGAGGCCCTCGGCATCATCCGCTCCGGGCTCAAGGACATCTCGATCACCCGGACCTCCATCAGCTGGGGGATCCCGGTCCCGTGGGACCCCGAGCACGTCTTCTACGTCTGGTACGACGCGCTCGTGAATTACATCTCGGCCATCGGCTTCGGTTCGGACCACGACCGCTTCGAGAAGTGGTGGCCAGCCGTGCACCACCTGCTCGGCAAGGACATCATCCGGTTCCATTGCGTGTGGTGGCCGGCGATGTGCATGGCGGCAGGGATCGACCCGCCGGCGCACCTCCTCGTGCACGGGTTCCTGCTCGTCGGCGGCCGCAAGATGGGGAAGACGGCCTTCAACCAGGTCGACCCGGTCGAGCTCGGGGAGGATGTCGGGAACGACGCGCTCCGCTACTACCTCGTGCGCGACTTCGCCATCGGTCACGACGGAGAGTTCACCTACGAGGGGCTGATCGAGCGGTACAACTCGGACCTCGCCAACAACCTCGGGAACCTGCTCGCCCGTGTGGCGACGGTCGTGGGCTCGAAGGCCGCTGGAATCGGCCCGCCCCCCCAGCGAAGGCCTGACGGGTCTGCATCCCGGCTCGCTGAGACGGCGGCCGCAGTGGTAGGCGAAGTGCGGGAAGCCTGGGGCCGCTTTGCTCCGCACGAGGGGCTCGAGGCGACGTGGCGTCTCATCCGGGCCGCCAACGCCGAGCTCGAGGCGGTGGCTCCCTGGAAGCTCGACCCCGGTCCGGAGGCCGACGCCGTCCTCGGCGATGCGCTCGAGGTGCTCCGGATCGTGGCAGTGTTGGTGTCGCCAGTTCTCCCCGACACGGCCGAGGAGATCTGGTCGCGGCTCGGGCTCGGAGGTTCGGGCTCGCCCGCTGCGCCCGGCAATGCCGGGCCGGAGGGCATCCTCGACTGGGGTGGCTATCCCGGTGGTGTGCCCGTCACGAAGGGTCGGCCGTTGTTCCCGAGGAGGTCGGTCGAGTGAGCGGTCTCGGTCGTTTCTTCGGGCGGGGGCGTCGCGGCGACGACGGACCCCCGTCCGAACAGGAGCAGAGCGGTGAGCGAGGTGACAGCGCGTCCGAGGAGCCGAACGACCCGGAGGCGCGGAGCCGGCGCGAGCGCGTTGCCGAGGAGATCCAGCGTGAGCGGGAGCGCGCGCTCGCCGAGCGGCTCGCGGCCGAGCGTCACGCCCGCGACTCGACTCTCGCCAAGCTCACGGGCTGGACGGACAGCCACTGCCACCTCCAGTACTCGCCGGACGAGAGCGACGCGGCCGAGCTCGTCGAGCGGGCCGTGGCGGCAGGCGTCCGCCGAATGGTCTGCATTGGCACGGATGGTCCGAGCTCGCAGCGCGCGATCGCGGCGGCACTGTGCCACACGCGCTCGGGCGCGCTCGACGTCGACGTCTACGCCACCGTCGGCCTCCACCCGCACGACGCGAGGGACGGGCTCGACGACGTCCTGGCGGTGCTCGACGGCCTGGAGACCGGCTCGCCGGAGGCGGGACGAGTCGTGGCGATTGGCGAGTGCGGTCTCGACTACCACTACGACCACTCCCCTCGAACCGAACAGCGGAAGGTGTTCGCGGCGCAGGTGAGCCTCGCGAACGAGCGCGGCCTCACCCTCGTGGTCCACACGCGCGACGCATTCGACGACACCTTGGCGATCCTCGATGCGGAGGGTGTGCCTGCGCGCACGATCTTCCACTGCTTCACCGGTGGTCCTGCGGAGGCCGAGCGGTGCCTCGCCACGGGCGCGTACCTGTCCTTCTCGGGCATCGTCACCTTCAGCAACGCCGCCGACGTGCGGGAGGCTGCCAAGCTCTGCCCGCCCGACCGCATCCTCGTCGAGACGGACTCCCCCTACCTCACTCCCGTGCCCCACCGCGGGCGCCCGAACGAGCCGGCGTACGTGACGCTCGTCGGGGAGGCGATCGCGAAGGTCCGGGACGTGAGCCGCGATGAGATGGCACAGGTCACCTGGGCGAATGCCACGGCCGCGTTCGGGCTCGCCGGCGCCTGAGCGGTCAGCGCCGGAGGTGGCGCCGTATCCGCACGGACTCCGTCGACCGCCGGGCCGGGCCGAGATCCTTGCTCTCCTCGAGCGTCACGGCATAGAGCCGTCCCGGGCACTCGGTCAGAACTTCCTCATTGACCCGAACGTGGCGGAGCGGATCGTCCGCCTGGCCGGAGTCGGGCCCGGTGACCACGTTCTCGAGATCGGCCCAGGCGTGGGATCGCTGACGGTGGCGCTGGCCGGCGCCGGCGCTCACGTGGTAGCCGTGGAGCTCGACCGGCACCTCCTCGCCGCGCTCGCGGAGGTGACGGAGGGGCTCACCGTCGACGTCGTCCATGCCGACGCCATGAGGGTCGATCTCGCCGGCATCCTCGGCGATGCCGACACCTGGACCCTCGTGTCGAACCTTCCCTACAACATCGCCACGCCGCTCGTCCTCCAGCTGCTCGAGCGCCAGCCCGCCGTCAAACAGATGGTCGTCATGGTCCAACGGGAGGTGGGGGAGCGGCTTGCTGCGGCCCCCCGCACCCCTCCCTACGGCGCTGTGTCGGTCCGGCTGGCGTACTTCGCCACGGCTCGGACGGTGATGCGGGTGCCTCCGAGCGTGTTCGTGCCGCGGCCGAAGGTCGAGTCCGTCGTCGTCGACATCGCACGCCGGTCCTCGCCAGCCGTGCCGTTGCAGACTGCCGGCTATGAGGAGGTCGATGCGCTCGTGAGGGCGGCGTTCGGGCAGCGGCGCAAGATGCTCCGGCGGACGTTGGCGGCTGTCGTGAGCGAGCCCGCCTTCGCCCGCGCCGGGATCGACTCGTCGTGCCGTCCCGAAGAGCTCGGCGTGGAGCAGTGGGGGCAGCTCGCCGAAGCCAGGCGTGCGACGGAGAGCGAGGCGTCGTGACCACGACCCTCCTCACCGCCAACGCGAAGTTGACGACCTCGCTGCGGGTCGTCGGCCGCCGCGAAGACGGATATCACCTGATAGACGCCGAGATGGTGAGCCTCGACCTCGCCGACCACCTGTACGTAGACGAGGGTCTCGACGGCTTCTCGGTCCGCGACGAGATCCGATGGATCGGCCTTCCCGGCACTGCGCCGGAGGCCGAGCTCGCAGAGGTGCCGACCGGTCCAGGGCCGAATCTCGTGGAGAGGGCGTTGGC